>JAXIOF010000101.1 GCA_034190545.1 Candidatus Afararchaeum irisae
GGGTGTACTAACTGTTCTGGTATGTCCTTCGAATTCATTATAGGAATCTACTAGTCTCCCACCAAAAAAGCATATACTACTCTAAGCCCAACTCAGTGTATGCTCGGAAGCCTGGAGGCAAAGGTACTGGGGGTTTTAGAGGACGAGGAGGAGGCGAGTGTGAGAGAAGTCGTCGACGGTCTTGAGGAGAGGGGAGAGGACAAGGCATACACGACGGTGGGGACTATACTCGACAGACTCTACGAGAAGGACATAATCGAGAGAAGGGAGGAGCCTTACAAGGGCGGGTCGAGGTACGTCTACGAGTACGTCGACTTCGAGGAGGACTACCTCAACGAAATTCTACGTGACGTAGTCGACCTCTTCGGCTGTGAAGGTATAGACAGTCTCCACGAGAAGATCTCCGAGAAGAAGGGTGAGGAGATCTGTAACGGCGAGTCCGACACTGACACCGACGAAGACCCGAAGGAGAAAAGCCCTACGGGGGAGACGTCTGACTGACATAATGGCAGTGGAAATACAGTCTCTCCCTTTTGCTGGGAGCTACCAACAGCTTCTCCTTTATCTGTCTCTCGCGGGTGCTGGCTGGTTCGGTCTTCTCACCGTGTACTACGCCGCGCTCTCGAAAAGGAGAGCCGTCGTGTCGATGTTCGCGAGCTTCGGGGTCGCGGGAATCATGACAGTCTGGTCGACGAGCGGTATGCTCGTAGTCATAGGTAGTCTCCGTCTACTCACGGGATTTCCTTCTATGTCGTGGGGGATACTCGTCTCAGTCGTCGAGCTCGCACACGTCATATCTATAGCACTCCTGTCGTCGCTCTTCGTCTTCAACCAGTGGAGCGTGAGGAAGATGTTCGACAGGTACGAAGACCTCGCCAACACCGAGGTCACACGTGACCTAAACGAGATGGTAGACGTAGACATCTTAATAGACGAGTTCGAGGTCGGGAGTCTGCGTCTTTTAGCCGTCGACGACATAGAGGCGGGAGCCCACACTATGGTGATAGCGAGTCCGTCACTTGTCTCACCAGCGCTCGGCGAGGACGTCGTCGTAGTCAAGAGTCCTCTCGTTAGAATGCTCGAACCCGAGGAGCTTGAGACAGTTCTAGCACACGAACTCGCACACATAGAGGAGCTCGACGGCAGGTTCCGTCCCTACTTCGAGATACTAGCCAACATACTATCCTTCGACCCTCTGGTTCAGAGGATAAAGAACTCGATACGTAGGAGACAGGAGTACGGAGCCGACGAGAGGGCGGTCGAGGTCACCGGAAACCCGCGGTGTCTCGCGCGTGCTCTCGTCAAGGTGTCGGAGTACGAGTCGGAGATGGGCGGCTTAGGTCTAGACGTCAAGCAACGTGCCGAACGTCTCGTGAGTATGGGTAAAGAACAAGAACAGAACAAAAGTCAGAGACAGAAACAGAAGAAGACGGCGTAAAATAGAATAGATTAGAATAGATTAGACTGCATTTATCTTAGCTTAGCTCCACTCTTCTTCCCACGTCTCGAGAAGCTCTTCCTTCGTCTCAAGACCGTCCTCGGGGAGAGCGTGGTTTATGACGTACGAGCCTTCCTCGTGGACGTTGTCCCACATCTCCTGGTGAGCGACGGGAGCCTCGTCCCAAGGCGTGAGATGCGTCTCGGGTATCTCGAAGATGCCCTGCTCTATTGCGGAGTTCATCTGCTTGACCTCGTACTGGTTCTTCATGTGCGTACCGAATATCTCGGTCGACGGCATGTAGATACGTCTCTGACGCATCCAGACCTGAGGCGCGTAGAACGAGTAACGGTCTCCTTCCATCTCCTCGGAGAAGACGACCTTACCCATGTACGACGAACACATCATAGTCGAGGCGGAGAGTGTGTTCTGTCCCGCTCTCTCGAATATGACCTCGGGGTTTCCACGCGGGTTGTCGGGGGTCTTGAGTATCTGACCCACCGCGATACCTATCGGCTTGAACATCTTGTTCATGTAGTCGCCGATAGCCGCCGAGAGCTCGTCGGGGTTGCTCGGACCCGGAAGCTGGGGCATCGTGTCGAGCCACTCGAACCTGTCGCTCTCTTCGTCTATCTCGTCGAGTGATACGACGCCCTCGACGTCGTAGCTGTCCTCGACGTACTCCTTCTGTTCGTCGGTCTCTGTGACAACAGCCACACGTGCGTCGTTGTCTATAGCCGCCTCTATGGCTTCCTCTCCGACCTCGTCCTCTACGCCCTCGACGTCCTCGGGCGTACCGTACCAGACCATGACGCCCTCTCCGGCGCGGAGGTCGGCACGTCTGTACATCTCCTCGGGAGTCGACTCGCCACCCTTTCCGATAAACGCCATCTCGTATCCCGTCGAGGCTCCGTAGAAGGCGAGACGTCCGCCGTCGTCGAGGAGCTGGTACGAACGCGAGAAGGCGTGCGCTCCGGCGTGTGATATGACGTAGTCGGCGAGGTCGCCGTCGTTCTTCTCACGGTACTCGTCGAGGAGAGGCTGACCCGCTTCGACCCAGTCGTCCCACTCGTCAGGGTCGTTCGGAACCATATGCATCGCGTCTTCGAGAGCCTCCTGCTTCCTGTTGATCGCGGCGTGAGCACCTGCTCCCTTGGCTCTCTCAGCACGTTCGTCGCTCGAGACGAGCCCCGTGACGTTGAGTCCACGTGACGAAGCCATCATGACTGCGTCTCTTCCCGTACCCGTCGAAGCTCCCTCTATGAATATGTTCTTGTCGGGCTCGACGTCGAGGTTGGTGAAGAGGGCACGGTAGATCGTACCCATCGTGAGTATGTAGCTTCCCGCCTCGGTGAGGTCGAGATTCTGGGGAGGCTTGAAGAGCTGGGGACCCTGTGCGACCATGAACTGCTGGTGCGACCCGTCGGGGGTCTGGTATCCCTGTATCTCGAATCCGGCGTCCATCGGGTCGCGTCCGACGTTGGGCGAGAGGACGTCGAACTGTCCCGCATAGACGTGGACGAGGTCGCCTACCTCTATACGTCCCTCTTCCTTGAGAGCCTGTCCCGTCTCGGCGACGAGAGCGAGACCTCCCGATCCGGTTATGTGGTAGTCCTTGTCGTAGTTCTTGTAGGTCGAGACGGGTATTCCCGTTATAGCCCAGACATCGTTGTAGTTGACCTCAGACGTCAGCATGTAGAGGAGGGCGTCGTTGGGACCCGGCTCCTCGACAGGCACGACGACTTCCTTCTCGGCTCCGTCCTCGACGGGCTCACCGTGGTCGGGCTCTCCCGTCTCCTCGTCTCCCGTGAGTGCCCACGCGAGCTGATAGTCGGGAACGGGAGTCGCTCCGGGGTAGAAGGGTGAGTCGGGCGGAAGTACGACGCCGTCCTCTATGAGCTCCTCCTTCGTCTCCTCGTCGGGGACGAGCGGGGGGTTGTGGGGCTTGAGGGGAAGCGGGTTCGAACTCCCGTCGAGGAAGTCCTGTATACCCGTCTTACCGAGGTCATCGTCGACGACGACCTCACCGAAGAGCTCTCCCTCTGCTTCGAGTCCGTCGGATATTCCGTTCTCGAATCCCTCTTCGATAGCCTCGACTGCGGCTTCGACTGCGGGTGTACGTCCGAACTCCTCCGACTGTGTGAGTATACGGCTGTACTCGGCGTCGTCGGATAGGTCGGGGTAGTCGTCTCCCGACTCCCACCGCTCACGGTCGGACTGTCTCTGGGAGTGTGCGTCTTCGAGAGTATCGTCTTCTCCCGTGATGTAGCCGTAGGCGAGGTCGTGTGCTCTGTTGACGGCGGCTTCCTTGTCGACTACCTCGTCGACGAATCCCATCTCGAGAGCCTCATCGGCGGAGTAGTTCCTGCCGTTGAGGATCATGTAGGCAGCCTGCTTGTATCCCTCGTCGCCGTTCTCGTCGTAGGCGAGTCTCGGAAGACGCTGTGTGCCTCCGTATCCGGGTATTATATACAGGTTGATCTCGGGCTGTCCGAACTCGGCGTCTCCGTCGACGACCGTGTAATGGGTCGACATCTGGAGCTCGTTTCCTCCTCCGAGCGCGACTCCGTTGACTGCGGAGACTACGGGGATGTCGAGGCTCTCTATCTTGTCGAAGGCTGTGTGTGCTGTCTCGCACATCGCCTCGACGTCGTCGGCTTCGTCCTGTTCGAGGAACTCCTCTATGTCGGCTCCCGCGACGAAAGCCGTGGTTCCCTCACCCGTGATGACCGCTGCGTCGGCTTCCTCCTCTATCTCGTCGACTATCCCGTTAAGCTCGTTGAGAGCCGTCGAGTTGAGGGCGTTGACGGGCGGGTTCGAAACTGTTATCTCTGCGACTGTTCCGTCGTCGTGGGCGAAGTACTCGACCACGAAGTTCTCGTACTCCTCGTTAGCTTGTCTTATTGTTGACATTCAATTACCACCGAATCTGTCATTATTGACGTATTGGTTCCCGAGTATTAAGGTATCGATTAACACCGAAAGGACAAAACGCGTCTCGGACGTATGATACGTATGGACAGTCTCGAAATAGAGCTCGTAGCCGAGGAACCCGTCGACGAACTCGTCGAACTCTCCGAGGTCGCAGAGGAGGAGGGCTTTGAGGGAATCTGGATCACCGACCATTACAACAACAGGAACCCCATCGTGGCTCTAACAGCTATAGCGCGTGCGACAGACGAGATAGGGATAGGAACGGGGATCACCAACCCCTACTACGCACATCCGGCGTGGACTGCGAGCGCGATGGCGACACTCGACGAGATGAGCGACGGAAGGGTGCGTTTCGGCTTAGGACCCGGGGATCCTAACACTCTCAAGGCGCTCGACGTCGAGAGGGAGTCTCCCTTATACGAAGTACTCGACGCCGTCAAGCTCTCGCGGGGTCTCTTCCGTGGCGAGAGTATGGACGTAGACGGTCTCGCAAACGGAGCGAAGCTCAACTACGACTCACGTGATATCCCCGTCTACATAGGTGCTCAGGGTCCCAACATGCTCAGAATGGCGGCGGATCACGGCGACGGAATACTCATAAACGCGTCACATCCCGACGACTTCAAGTGGTCTCTCGAACAGATAGGCGAGACAGATGCTGAGATAGTCGCCTACACCTCGTTCTCCGTAGACGAGGATCCCGAGAAGGCGGCGGAGGCGGCACGTCAGCCCGTCTCTTTCGTCGCGTCGGCGTCGCCCCCGCCTGTACTCGACAGACACGACGTAGACAAGGAGATCGCCGACGAGATAGGCGAGAAGATTGAGGAGGGCGATTTCTCGGAGGCGTTCTCTCTCGTGACACCTAACATGCTCGACTCGTTCTCAGTCCACGGCACCCCTGACGACTGCAGAAAGCAGGTCGACGAACTCTTCGAGGTCGGCGTAGACACCGTAGTCGTGGGATCGCCCCTCGGTCCCGACCCCGAGTCTGCGATACGTCTCGCCGCCGACGCTCTCGACTGAAACTTATAGCCATTACATCTATTACACGGGGTTGCGTACGAGTAGTATGCCCATCGACATAGAGAGCTTCGAGGAGGACTCGGAGACTGAGCTACGTTCCGAGGGGAAGACTAACTCCGAGGAGATACTCTCTTTCTTAGCCTCGAACCCCGATAAGGCATACACTCCGAAGGAGATACACGAAGAAACCGGTGTCGCAAGGGGAACTGTCGGCGTCGTTCTGTCGCGTCTGGAGAAGAGGGATCTCGTCCGTCACCGCGGAGAGTACTGGGCAGTAGGTGATGTCGAGGATCTCGACAAGACACTGACTTCGATGTCGGTGTCACGTGCTGTGACACAGCGTCTCGGAGCCGAAGACCCCGAGGAATGGGGTCGCGGCGTCGAGTCTGAGACGGAGAACCCATAGATGCCTAACGACTACGGATATGGTGAAGTCTGGTGGGGTCCTGCACTACATAAGTCGTCTCCTGCCTACCGACCCTGGCTGATAATAAGCGATGAAAGACATCCTTTCTCGAAGGACGAATGTATCGTGCTCGCTATGACTTCTCAGACACATTCCGAAGGAATCGAAGTACAGGACACTGACTGGGTTCGAGGAGGCTCCGACAAGGACTCGTATGTCTCACCCTGGTACGTGACTACGGTCAAGAAACGTGACCTCGACAGCCAACAGGGCGAACTTAGGGCGGCTACTGTCGAGAAAGCAGTCGGTAAGCTGAGTAGATATATAGAGGTCTGACACGTGCCTACCGTGAAGACTTAGTAGGCAGTCTGTCATCTCATACCATGGAAAGGCTCAGAGAGTCGCTTCTCAACGCTCCCGTGGTCTCGAAGGGAGACTACGACTACTTCGTCCATCCGATCACCGACGGCATACCTCTTCTCGAACCGTCTCTTCTCCGCGAGATCGTGACGGGGATTCTGCGTAAGTCAGAGGTCGAGAAGGCGGACAAGATAGTTGCCCCTGAGGCGATGGGTATACATATCTCGACCGCTGTCTCGCTCGCGACCGACGTCCCTGTCGTCGTCGTGAGGAAGAGGGGATACGGCTTAGAGGGTGAGACACAGGTGCGCCAGACGACGGGCTACTCCGAGAACGAGATGTACATAAACAACGTCAACGAGGGTGACACCGTCGTGCTCCTCGACGACGTCGTCTCGACGGGTGGCACACTTTCGTCTATCGTCGGAGCACTCGAAGACATAGGTGCTGACGTAGCCGACGTCGTGACAGTTATACAGAAGAGGTCGGACGAGAGAGAACTAGATACCAAGTTCAAGAGCCTCATAGAGGTTGACGTAGTCGACGGAGAGGTCGAGATACTCAGCGATACTACTGACACCGATTCCTAAGCATGATACCCGGAACCGAGATGGAGAGACTGTGTGAGGAGGTCGGCGACGCCGTCGAGTCGAGCGTCTCGAAGATAGACGGTGAGAGAGCCGACGAGGTCGTCGGAACCGGAGCCGACGGAACCCCGACGAAGTACATAGACAGGACTGCGGAGGACGCCGCACTCGAAGTCTTAGAGGAGTACGGCGACCTCAGGGTCATAAGCGAGGAGGTCGGCGAGGTCGTCTACGGAGACCCCGAGTTCACTGTCGTACTTGACCCCGTCGACGGAACCTACAACGCCTCCGTCGGAATACCTCTCTATACCGTCTCGGTCTGTATCGCCGACGGAAGAACTACACAGGACGCCGAGTACGGCTACGTCAGAGAGCTCAGATGTGACGAGCGTTTCACAGCGCGGAGAGGAGAAGGAGCCTACTTAGACGGCGAGAGGATAGAGATGTCAGACGACACGGATCTACACAGAATGAGCGTTGGCATATACAACACACACAGAGTCGACGTATCGAACTTCAAACGTCTCAGGGTCTTGGGATCGGCGAGTCTCGAGATGTCGTACGCCGCCGCAGACCGTCTCGACGCTTTCATGGATCTACGTTCGAAGCTACGTGTCGTAGACTTCGCCGCCTCGAAGCTCATAGTCGAGGAGGCGGGGGGTGTAGTCACCGACTCCGACGGCGGCGAGATAGAGATGCGCTTACGTCCCGACGAGTGCTCCGACGTCGTCGCGTCGACTCCGGAGATACATCCCGAAGTCCTCGACGAGGTGACCGACGGATGAGGATAGGCATTGTCTCACACTACGTACGTGACTCCGACGGCGACACTGCGAAGGAACGTGTCGATCTATCGGAGGAGGTCGTGACACGTATAGCCGAGTTCCTCGACGGGGAGGGGATCGAGTACACCTTTAACAAGGGAACCGGACGCGCGCTCGGATCGGAGGACGCAGTCGCGATAGACCAGATGGACGCCGACGTCATAGTAACTGTCGGAGGCGACGGCACTATACTCAGAACCATAAGACAGCTACGTGATCCCGTCCCCGTTCTCGGGATCAACACGGGACGTGTCGGCTTCCTCGCCCACGTCGACCCCACCGACGCAGTCGAAGCAGTCGCCGAGGTTCTCGAAGGCTTCGAGACCGAGAGCCGTGCACGTCTCGGGATAGAGCTAAACGGAACTAAGCTACCTCCGGGACTCAACGAGACCGTGATAGTCACGTCACGTCCCGCGAAGATAATGGAGTTCGACGTCTACCACGCGGGTGAACACGTCGAGTCGGTGAGATCCGACGGCATAGTCGCGGCGACACCGACGGGGTCGACCGCCTACTCGATGAGTGCGGGTGGTCCCCTCGTAGATCCGAGCGTCGAGGCTTTCCTCGTCGTACCTCTCGCTCCGTTCCGTATGAACACCGTACCGTGGGTTCTCGACTCGGAGGACGAGACTGTGATAGAGCCCAGGAGAGCCGAGAGGGAGGGCGCAGTAGTCATAGATGGATCACATATCACCAACATTGAGCCTGGAGACGAGATACGGTTTACGCGAGCCGAGAAGGACGCTCTCTTCGTCAAGACTGAGAAGACCTTCTTCGACAACGTGAGGGAGAAGCTTCTGTAAACTACCTCACCCCAACAACCGCAAGACTGTTACTGTAAGCACGGCTATGTTGGGACATGGTAGGAGGCTACATCGACCACACGATGATAAGGGTTGAGGACAGGGAAGAGAGCATCGAGTGGTACCGTGAGATGCTCGACTGGGTCGTCCACAGGGAGGTCAACGCCGACGGATTCGACCTAATATTCATGGGTCCTGAGGACGTCGACGACGACCAGCATCTCATAGAGATGACTTACAACCACCCCGACCCCGAGACGGGAGAGAAACAGACTTACGACTTCGGAGACGCGTGGGGGCATTTCGCCATAGCGGTTGACGACGTCTACGAGGCTTACGACGAGCTCATGGAACGCGGCGTCGACGACTACCGTGACCCCGATTCGTGTGGCGGCTCTTACGCCTTCGTCAAGGATCCAGACGGACACGAGATAGAGCTAGTCGAGAGGGACGTCGAAGACCCCTTCTAATCCAAGATGAAGATGACCGACGAAGACAACCAACTCAGCGCCGACGAGAGGAGGGTGTTACGACACATAGAAGACGAGGGCGAAGCCTATCAGAGTCAGATCTGGAAGGAGCTCGATATCAGCAGCAAGAAGGCGAGCCGTATAGTCTCAAAGCTCGCCGACGCGGGTCTCGTCGAGCGCGAGGAGGCGGTCTACGAGGGCAACAGGACTTACGTCGTGAGACCCGTGCGTCAGAGCCTTGACTACTCGCTCCTGATGGCGGGCGACATGATCTCGCCCTTCATAGGAACCGAGGAAGAGGTCGACCCGATAAGCTCAGACGCCTTCACACAGTGGATACTCGAACTCAGCCACGAGGAGGCTGGATAAATAAGTATGTTCGGCATTGAACAGCTACCACAGGCTACGTCTCCCTACTCTATACTCATCTTCAGCACAGCCGTCTTCATGGGTCTCGCACTCATACAGCTTCTGAGAGGCTGGATGACACGACGCCGTGCGGAGGATGAGGCGGTTGAGACCGAGTGGGGAAGCATGGCTCCGTGTCCCGAGTGTGACGAGATGACCGAGGCACAGTACAGGTACTGCAGGAACTGTGCGTCCGACACCGGAACCGAGTACACCGACGACCCCGGCGTAGACGGCTCCGACAGCAGCAGCATGCTTTAGTTTAGATTATCGGTCTACTCTTCGGTTCGGCTCTGTCTTCTCTTTCTCCTCATCGCCTCCTCCTTCACACGTTTTAATACGACGACCCCCCAGATCACGAGGACTACTCCGACGACGGGGAGGACACTCGCTGCCTTAGTAGCAGTAGAAAGGGGTGTCGATGGATTGCTCAACAGACCTCCTAAGACTAGTAGGACGAGTCCGCCTAACACGAGATACAGCCCTTTTCTTCTCTCCGACTCTATGTCCTCCATGAAAGTAGAGTTGGTCTCGGCGTAACAAAAAGGGTTCCCCCTCGGGCGTCAGTAGTTTTTTTAAACTTTCAGCCGTTTTTACTAGGTAGGCGATAAAATGGGGATGGGCTCCTACGATGAGAGCGAACAGCAGAAACACGAGGGAAAGGTCGACGAGAACGTCGGGGAGAACGACCAGATAACTACTGAGTCTTACGATGGGGACGTCTCGTACGAGACTCCCGAGGCGGACGAGCTTCTGGAGAGGTTCAAGAACGACGTACAGGACGAAGAGTAGAATAGACGTATCTTCTCTTCACAGCTTAATTCAGCAGGCTTAATCCTGCGAGCGACGTATCTCGTGTAGATGCCTCTTGCTATAGAGACTGAAGGTCTGGAGAAGGAGTACGGCGACCTCAAGGCACTTGAGGGCGTCGACATAGAGGTCGAGGACGGCGAGTTCTTCGGTCTTCTGGGACCCAACGGCGCGGGGAAGACCACTTTCATCAACATACTCGTCGGACTCGTCAAGAAGAGCCGCGGTGAGGCGAGGGTCTTCGGCTACGACGTTGAGGACGACTACCAGAAGGTGCGTGACATAGTGGGTATCGCGCCCCAGGAGTTCAACGTCGACCGTTTCTTCTCGATACAGGAAGTTCTCGAACACAAGGCGGGATACCACGGTGTCGCGAGCGACGAGGCGACGAGGAGGGCGGAGAAGGCTCTCCGAACCGTCGGGATATACGACAAACGTGACACGAGGTTCGACTGGCTCTCGGGGGGTATGAAGAGGAGGTTCATGCTCGCACGTGCGATGGTCACCGATCCCGACCTCCTCATACTCGACGAGCCCACCGCGGGGGTCGACGTACAGCTAAGACACGACCTCTGGGACATAATACGTGAGATGAATCAGGACGGTACGACTATACTCCTCACGACCCATTACATAGAGGAGGCGGAACGTCTCTGTGAGCGCGTCGCGATACTCGATGAGGGCGAGAAGATAGAGGTCGCGAGCCCCGACGATCTCACCGACAGAGGGGTCGACAGGCTGAGGTTCAGGCTCAGGGAGACGCCCGAAGAGGCTCCGTCGGTCTGCCGTGACAATCCCCAAGTCGTCGGAACAGAGCTACGTGACGGCGAGGTCGTCGTCGAGTCGGACTGCTGTGGCGAGGTTGCCCCCGAGGTCATAAAGGAACTCGAATCAGAGGGACACGAGATACTCGACATGGAGATGTCACGGACTTCTCTCGAAGAGATATTCGTCGACATGACTAGGGAGGAGACAGACTCCGAAGCAGAAGCCGAGGGGAGGTGTTAGAGTGTCTGTAGCATCTAGGGGGTTCGTGACACTCCTGAGACGCGAGACGATGAGATATCTCAGGAGACCCCGGAACACGTTCGTGCCGCCTCTCATCACCAACATACTCTACTTCTCAGTCTTCGGAGTCATACTCGGAGGACGCATAGACGAGATACAGGGCTTCTCGTACATACTCTTCATTCTCCCGGGTCTGATAGTCCTCGGCATGATCTCGAACTCGTTCGAGAACTCGTCTTTCTCAATCTTCCACGGCAGATGGAACGAGTACATACACGAGGTCATAACCTCGCCTCTCTCCTATACGGAGATGGTTCTCGCCTACATACTTTCGAGCGCGTTGAGGGGCGTCCTGATAGGAATCCTGATCGGTATCGTCGGAGCCTTCTTCACACCCGTTAGCTTCGCGCATCCCGTCTACATCGTCGGCTTCATCTGCGTAATCTCACTCCTCTTCGCGTCGCTCGGCGTGATAGGAGGACTCTGGGCGGAGGACTTCGACTACCTCACCGTGATGAACCAGTTCATAGTCCGTCCCCTCGTCTTCTTCGGCGGAGTCTTCTACTCGTTAGAGATACTCCCGTCGCCGTGGGACACAGTCTCTCTCCTCAACCCGATGGTCTACATGGTCAACGGTCTGCGTTACGGAATGATAGGCTACTCCGACGTCGATCCCAACGCCGCCTTCGTCGTACTCTCGGTACTCACCGCTGTCGTAATAGGCGTCGACGTCTACCTCTTCAGAAGAGGCTACGGATTCACGGAGTGAGGGTAAAGAGTGGAGAAGAGTAGAACTCCTGACTCTTACTTACTCAACCAGACTCTCGCCGTCGATCTCATCGGGCGCGTCTATATCCATCAGGTCGAGGACAGTCGGAGCCACATCGGTAATTGAGGCGTCGTCGGCGTCTATCTCGACTTCGTCGTCGGTGTCGACTATCAGAGTAGCGTCGTCGAATGTGTGCATTCCGTTCCTCTCGCCCTTCTTGTAGACGGGCTTGTCGGGACCGAAAGACGCCTTGAGGTCGTATCCTCGGTTGGGGACACAGACGACATCGGGTGTTATACCGAACTCGTCGCCGTCGTAGACCTCCTCCCTCACGTATACCTCGTCGATAACCTCGTTACCGTCGGGGTCTTCGAGGTCTTCGAGCATCCCGACGAGTTGGTCGCGCACCTCGTCGTAGTCGTCTTCTGAGACGCTTCCTCTTGGCTCGCGTCCTTCGAGGTTTATGTAGAAACGTCCGGGTATCAGGCTGTATGCCTTTGTGTCGTCGGTGATGTTTTCGAGACTCGTCTCGACTTCGCAGTCTCCCTCCTCGGCTTCGACGTCGACTGACTGCCATCCCTCGTCACGCAGCCACGCATTCATGTCTATCTCGTGTTCGAGTCGGCAGAAGCCGTGGTCGGCGGCGACTATCATCGACGTGTCGTCGTCGAGCCTCTCACGGATCTCGCCTATGACCTCGTCGACTCTCTCGTAGAACTCCACGAACTCGTCGCCGAGTTGGTCGCCCTCCTCGTAGTTCTCCCAGAGGAAATGGTTGACCCTGTCGGTCGCCATGAAGACGTGCCAGAGGAGCGACCAGTCCTCGTTCTCTATGAAGTGGTAGAGAGCCTCGGCGCGTGCGTCGAGTGTCTCCCTCGCGTTACGTATGAACTCCTCCTTGTCGTCGTGTCCTAAGCTGGCGTCGACGTCTACGCGGTAGTCTATCGACTTGAGGTACTCGATGACCTCGGGGTCGTTCGAGACCGACTCTATCTCTGGTGTGAGGAAGCCCGAGACCATAGTACCGTCTATCTCCTCGGGCGGGAATGTCACGGGAACGTTCGAGACGACGCTTCTCCTTCCCGAGTCTCCGACTACGTCCCAGACGCGTTTCGACTTGACGTGTTTTCCGAGGGGTATGTAGGTGTCGTAGGAGCCTCTCTCGCGTTCCTGAAAGCCGAGAACCCCCGTCTTCCCGGGGTTCGTACCCGTCGTCATCGCAGGCCAGCACGCACTCGACTCTGGGGGAACGACTGCGTTCATGCTATCGATACCGCCGCCCGAGATACGTTCTATGTTGGGGAGCCTGCCGTCTTCGATGAGATCCTTGAGGAGAGACTTCGGCACACCGTCGATTCCTATGAATGCGACCTTCTGACTCTGATCCTCGTCAGACCTGAATCTGTCTAGAAGTCCCATAAGCCAACTTCGTACCCCAACATATATCCTTTAACTTTTATCCGACGACGACGACTTCGTAGTATGCCGAGGAAGTCTTCTATAGACGTCAGATGGGGTGACACCGACGCGGGAGGTCTGATCTACTACCCACAGATCTTCTCGTTCTTCGTCAAGGCGTTCAACGCCTACTTCGAGCCGATCTCCAACCATCTCATGGAAGAGATGAGAAACGAGGGGATCAAGATACCCACCGTGACCGCCGACTGTGACTTCTACACTCCTCTCAAGGCGGGAGACACAGCGGTCGTAGAGGCGGAGGTCGTCGAGATGGGTGAGACGTCTCTGAGATTCGAGTTCGAGGTCACGAGGGACGGCGACGACGTCGCCGACGCCTCCGTCAAACACGTCTTCACCGACAACGACTTTAACTCCGTGAGGATACCCGACGAGGTGAGGGAGTTTGTCGCCGAGACAGAGGATCTGTGACTGTAAGTATGAGTAGAACGACAGCCCCAAAGGCTTCGAGTCCGTATCTCACGTAGATGTCGACCAATAAAGACAGCACTAGCAAGACAGAGATAGCCCATCTCGTCGCGGCGTGGCTAGCTCTCAGCTTGGCCGTCACGCTTCTTTTCGCCGATCCCCTCTCGTCTCCGTCGGTGCTCGGAGATCCCCTAGCACTCGGAGTCGTCTTCGGAATCTCTTTCGTCACCGCGGGCGCGGGCTTTCTCCTCCACGAACTCGCACACAAGGTCGTAGCACAGCGTTACGGCTACTGGGCTGAGTTCCGTGCCGACCCCGAGATGCTCGTGATAGCCGTCGTGAGCGGTGCTATCGGCTTCCTCTTCGCCGCTCCCGGCGCTGTTCAGATCTACTCGTACGGAAGAAGAAGTATAACCGACCGTGAGAACGGAGTCATATCGGTAGCGGGTCCGGTCACGAACCTGGGACTCTTCGCCGTCTTCGGTCTCACAACCGCAGTCGCGGGAACCATGGATATCGGGATTGCCGAGCGCGCGGGACGGTTCGGTATGTTCGTAAACGCCTTCCTCGCGGCTTTCAACATGATACCCTTCGGTCCTCTCGACGGCAGGAAGGTTCTGTCGTGGAACAAGGGCGTCTTCGCGGGAGTCATCGGACTGAGTGTTGTTCTCGTCGTCTACTCGTCGGGCTTCCTCGGCTGACAACCATAACCGATTTTAGAACTCCTGCCTCAGATGGAACATGGACTACGCTGAAGCGGGTGTGGACATAGAAGCGAGCGAGCGTGCTGTATCCGCGCTCGCCGACGAGATAGAGATGGAACACGGCGACTACGCGGGTCTTCTCGAACTCGGTGACTACGTCCTCGGACTCACTACCGACGGAGTGGGTACGAAGATACTCGTCGCCGAGGCGGTCGACGACTACTCGACTATAGGCATCGACTGTATTGCTATGAACGCCAACGACCTCATCGCCATGAATCTCACACCCGCTGCCTTCGTCGACTACCTCGTCGTCGACGAGCCGAGCGAGGACGTATCACGTGAGATAGGCGAGGGGATAAAAGAAGGTGCCGAGAGGGCAGGAGCCAAGATCGTGGGTGGAGAGACCGCTGTGATGCCCGAGGTCGTCGACGGCGTAGACCTCGCCGGAACGTGTCTCGGAATCGGAGAGCCCGACGAGGTAGTAGACGGCTCTGAGGTCGAGGCGGGAGACGTCGTCGTCGGACTTCCTTCGAGCGGCGTCCACTCGAACGGTCTGACTCTCGCGAGGAAGGCGGTGACACGGGAGTACTCGTACGACGACCAACTTCCGTACGACGGAAGGACGGTAGGAGAGGAGCTCTTAGAGCCGACACGTATCTACACAGAGGCTCTCGATATAGCAGACGAGTACGACGTACGTGGGATGGCACATATCACGGGAGGCGGCTTCAGTAACCTGGGACGGATCTCCGACCACAGGTACGTCGTCGACGACCCCCTTCCGATACCCCCTGTCTTCGACTTCATAAAGGATCTCGGCGATGTCTCCGAGAAGGAGATGCACACGACATTCAACATGGGAATGGGCTTCGCCTTAGTCGTCCCCGAGGAAGACGCCGACGAGATCGCCGCTGGCGACGACAACGAGTACGAGGCGAAGGTCGTCGGACGTGTCGAGGACGGCGAGGGAGTCGAGGTCAGAGGGATCGAGCTATAGTAGAATGAAGGTATGTGTCTACGTCGAGTGGGAGTCTCAGGTCTCCAAGAGCGGCATAGGAACCTCGGCTCGTCAACAGAGGAAGGCTCTTAGGAAGAACGGTGTCGAGGTCACCGACGACCCCTCCGACGACTACGACGTCCTCGATGTCAACACAGTGGGTCCAAAGAGCCTCTACCATCTCAAGAAGGCACAGACGAACGGAAAGCCGGCTGTCGTTCACGCCCACACGACTGCGAAGGACTTCCGTGACTCTTTCCGTGGGAGTAACTTACTCGCCCCCGCTCTCCGACGTTATCTCAGCTTCTTCTACTCCCGGGCTGACGCAGTGATCGTGCCGAGCGACTACACGAAAGGTGTCGTAGAAGGCTACGGCATCGATCCACCCGTTCACTCAGTCTCAAACGGCGTCGACATAGAGTCGCTTGAGGGACACGACGAACTCAGAGACGAGTACCGTGACAAGTACGACCTCGACGGAACAGTCGTATTCGCAGTCGGACACGTCTTCGAGAGGAAGGGACTCTCGACCTTCTGTAAGCTCGCACAGCGTCTGCCAGATACCGACTTCATCTGGTTCGGTCCCGTAATGGACAACCCACTCGGCTCGAAGCAGACTAAGAGATGGATAGAGAACCCGCCCGACAACGTCGAGTTCACCGGCTTTATCGACGACATACGCGGCGGCTTCGGGGCGGGCGACGTCTTCCTCTTCCCTACGAAAGAGGAGAACCAGGGAATCGCAGTCTTAGAAGCCATGGCGTGTGAGAAGGGCGTAGTCGTGAGCGACCTCCCCGTCTTCGACGAGTTCCTCACCGACGCCGAGAACTGCTTCAAGGGTGACAGTCTCGACGAGTACGAGGAGGCGATAGAACGCATGAGGGACGACGAACTAAGGAACGAGATGGGGAAGAACGCGAGACGCGAAGCCGAGAAGCACTCGCTCGAAAACGTGGGTGAGAGTCTGATAGATGTCTACGACTCCCTACTCTGAGCTAAGTCTCTATCCTACGCAGGTCGACGCTCAGATACATCGAACTTATTCCTCCTACCAGAACCGTGAACCAGTAGACACAGAGACGGTAAAGTAGTGCCGCAGCCGACGCCGCGGGTAGACCCAGACCCGTTAGGCTGAATATCGTGACGGCGATAGCAATCTCGACACCTCCTAAGCCGCCGGGAAGAGGCAGAAAGCCCGCGAGACCGCTTACCGGTATTATGAGGAGAGTCGTCCCGAGAGGTACATCGTAGCCGAGCGAAAGTAAGCTTGTGTAGAGAGGGAGTATGAAGAAGAACCAGCCGATATGTGAGAAGACAACTGCGGTCGCCATCTCACGTCTGTTCTCCGAGAAGAGGTCGAGTGTCTCGAAGAAGCCGTCTATCCGCTCCTTTACGTCCTCTTCTCTGAGAGCGGTTCGGAGGTTCGACGACAGTTTCCCGACAGTCTTACGCAGAAATCCTGTGACTCTCAGAACAAACGACTCGACTAAGTCACGTCTGTGCCATATGAAGAGGGCGGCGGAGACGGCGACGGCGGCTACTACGACGAAGACCGCGGCGTAGTTCCTGACGTCGGGGTTGAACGATCTCCTCGTGACGAAGTACGAGAATCCCACGATACCGTACGAGAAGAAGGGGATGAGGTTGAGAAAGTCGGCTGTTATTACGGCTGCGAGGCTGTGTTCGTAGTCTATGTCGGACGACTTCGAGAGAACGTAAGCGATGAAGGGCTCGCCTCCGAGCTGTCCGAGCGGAGTGATATAGTTCGCAAACATAGCGCTCAGGAATATCACGGTTATACGTCCTCTCGAAATCGCGTGGTCTATCACAGACAGGACGTGGTTCCAGACTGCACTCCACGCCACGAGACAGATGAAAGACGAGACGAGTCCGAGCGAGAAAACCCCGAGGTCGGTCTTCGAGAGGGTAGAGACTACCTCGTTCCATCCGATTGCGTAGACGAATAGGAGTATTATGACGGCGGCAACCCCGAATCCGACCAGAAGACGCAGACGTCTTCCCATGCGACTTATCTCTCCGGTGTGTGACTGTCTGTGTCTGTATCCGTGTCTGTGTCTCGGTCGTCTGGTTCTGACCCTGTGACGTGGCTTCTCTGTTTCTCCTTGCTCATCTCTATGAGAATCTCGAATATCTCACACGTCCTCTCGGGGTCGATTCCGAGTGCCTCCGCCTTCTCTGCGACCCTGTCGTAGACGACCTCCTCACGCTCGGGGTCGTTTATCTCCTTCCCCTCCTGCATCTTGACCTCGGCGATGCTCTCGGCGATATACGTACGACGCGCTATACTCTCGACTATCTCCTCGTTGACCCCCTCTATCTCCTCACGGAGACTCTCGAGGTCTAGACTACCCTCGCTCCGTCGTTGTCGGTCTCGACTTCCAGAACCGTTCCCGGGTGTTTCTCCCACTCTTTAACTACCTCCTTTATGTCTTGTCTGTCTCCTATCGCAGCGTACGATGGACCTGTGCCGCTCAGACCAGCGCCGTCTACGTGTTCGAGGGCATCGACAGCAACCGAAGGATCGAATCCGAGAGCCGCCGAGTAGGCGAGTCCGTTTATCGTCATCGCTTCGGCGTACTCTCCGTCCCTCGCCACCTCGAAAGCTCTGTCGACGACCGACCCCACGAGACGTGACCTCTCGACGTCTGTGTCGGCACTCTTCGCGGTCTCGTCGGGGACGTAGACTGCGACGTCCCAGTTTACCTCCTCGCGCTTGATTATCTCGTCCTCCGAGTTGTCAGTGAGGACGACTCCTCCGAGCATAGAGGCGGCGGCGTCGTCTATCGCTCCGGTGATCGTGACTCCGGCGTCCCTCGCCGCCTCGACCCCTATACGTGTCGCCTTCCTCCTGTCGAATCCCTCTGACTCTCCGATGGCGTCGAGTGTCGCTAAGACTGTCGCGTTCGCCGCCGCGCTACTCGACTTGAGACCGCTCGCCATAGGCACGTCGCTCGAAGTCTTTACGTGTGCTCCGTCGTCGACGTCGAAACGTTCGAGCACGAGTTCGGCGCATCTCTCTATCAGGGACGTATCGGCGTCAGGCTTGTCTTCTATCTCCCCCGTGACGCCTCCGTCTCCGCCGACCTCGACTTCCGCCGACGTGTAGAGGTCGACGGCGAAGGCACTACCCTTGAGAGTAGCTATCGCATTTATAACCGTCGCAGCGCCGGGTGCCTCTGCCTCGCCTCTTCTCATTCTTTCTTCTTACTGCGCTTCGGTGCCACTTAACCATGCCGGATGCTTCCAATCTAAGCTAAGTATATACGTCTAACCACCAAGTATAATCCCGTCGAGGGACAACCTACTACAAATGAGTACCGACGCTGACTCCGACGCCTTCGAGAGGGTCAAGAGAGAGCTCGCCGACCTCGTAGTCTCGGGGGAGGTCGACCGTGACGAGCTCGAATCCGTCAAGAACTCCGTCTGCGGAAAACACGGTGCAGAGAAGGTTCCGAAGAACTCCGACATACTCGAAGCAGTCCCCGACGAAGAACGCGACGAAGCCGAGTCTGTTCTCCAGACGACCCCTGTGAGGACTGCGAGCGGTGTCACACCCGTGGCGGTGATGACCTCGCCGGCTCCGTGTCCTCACGGGAAATGTGTCTACTGCCCCGGAGGACCCGACTCGGAGTTCGAGTCGCCTATGTCGTATACGGGGGAGGAGCCCGCGGCGATGAGAGGCAAACACAACGACTACGATCCCTACGATCAGGTCACACAACGTCTGAGCGACCTGAGGGAGACGGGACATCTCGTCGACAAGGTCGAACTCATACTCATGGGCGGGACTCTCACCTCGCGGTCTCTCGACTACCAGGAGTGGTTCGTGAGAAGATGTCTCGAAGCCATGAATACCTTCGGCACATCGGAGGGCGAGGACAACGACTGGAAGCCTTTCGAGGAGGTCGAGACGAGAAACGAGACCGCCGACGTACGTAACATAGGCACGACCTTCGAGACAAAACCCGACTGGTGCGGCAAGGAACAGATCGACCATATGTTACGTCTCGGGGGAACGAAGGTCGAGATGGGAGTCCAGACTACAGACGACGAGACACTCCGTCTCACACACAGGGGGCACGGCGACGCCGAGACGCGCGAGGCGAACAGACGTCTACACGACGCCGGCTTCAAGGTCGGCTTCCACATGATGCCCGGGCTCCCGGGACGTGACCCCGAGGATGACATCGACGACTTCCGCGAGATATTCGACAACCCCGAGTACCGCCCCGACTACCTCAAGATATACCCCACTCTCGTCGTCGAGGACACGGGTCTCTACAAGATGTGGCAGCAGGGCGAGTTCGAGCCTCTCGGAAACGAGGAGGCGGCGGACGTAGTCGCCCGAGCGAAGAGGATGATTCCCGAGTACACGCGTCTCTCACGCGTACAGAGGGACATACCCGCCGACAACATAGAGGCGGGCGTCTGGAAGTCCAACCTCCGCCAGTTAGCGCGCCACCGTCTCGACGAGATCGGAGGCGACTGTGACTGCATAAGATGTAGAGAGGTCGGTATGAACGACGAGGCTCCCGACGACCTCGACTTCGGCTTCGACATGACCGAGTACGGCTGTGCGGGAGGCGACGAGAAGTTCCTCCAGTACAAGTCGGAGTCGGGACTCTTAGCGGGATTCCTGCGTCTGCGTTTCCCCGGACAGACAGTCCGTTCCGAACTCGAAGACTCCGCGATAGTCAGGGAGGTACACGTCTACGGAGACGAGGTCGGCGTCGGAAGACAGGGCGACGGATTCCAGCACTCGGGTCTCGGAACCGACTTGGTCGAGAGGGCGGAGGAGATGTCGCGCGACGCGGGCTACTCACGTCTCTCGGTCATAAGCGGAATAGGCGTACGTGAGTACTACAGGTCTCTCGGCTACGAGAAGGACGGTCCTTACATGGTGAAGGACTTCGAGTAATAGCCATGAACGACCGCACCCAGTCGTACGTGAGGGGACGTTTCGGCGACTACTACCGGCGCACGTCTATCGATCTTCCACGTAGCCCCGACGACCGTGAGTGGGCATTCATACCCTTCTCGGGAGGCATGGTGAGACACAGGTCTCTCCTCGACCTGGGTGACCTCGAAACCTGGCTCGCCGACCAGAAGCCTCGACACGTCTACTTCTCGAGTGCGAGGTACGAGAGCCCCGAGGCGTCGTCGATGAAGGCGAAGGGATGGACGGGAGCCCAGTTAGTCTTCGACCTCGACGCCGACCATCTACGTGAGACATCACCCGACGACTCCTACTCCGAGATGCTCTCGAACTGTAAGACTGCACTCGTGAGACTCGTCGAGTTTCTAGTCGAGGACTTCGGCTTCGACGACGTCGAGACGGTCTTCTCGGGAGGGCGCGGCTACCATGTCCACGTCTACGACGACGAGGTTCAGAGACTCGGAAGCGAGGCGAGGCGTGAGATAGTCGACTACGTACAGGGGATGGGATTCGACCCCCAACTCGCCTTCTCCGACGAGACTGCGGCGGGCGACTTCGGGAGGACGCCCACAGGGGTCAAGAAGCTTGAGTCGGGAGGATGGGGAAGACGTATACGTGACTACATACTCGACTTCGCCGACGAAGTCGCTGAGACCGAGGACGGTACTGCCGTCGAACGTCTCCGTGAGTTCGAGGGTGTGGGACAGAAGAAGGCGGAGAAGCTACTCTCGGTCTTCAGAGATCCCGACAGAAGGGAGGAACTGGCGCGGGGTAACCTCGACGTAGTCGGCGGAACACGGGGCTTCTGGGAGACACTGATGCGTGAGGCGGTCTCCGAGAGACGTGCCGAGGCTGACGAGCCCGTCACGACCGACACCAAACGTCTGATACGTCTCCCGGGGTCGCTCCACGGAGGCACGGGTCTCAGGGTCACACGCGTCGAGGTCGACGAGATAGAGTCTTTCGACCCCCTCACCGACGCCGTAGTCTTCAGCGACAGCCAGATACAGGTCGAGTCTTCGGAGCCGACGACCGTCGAGGTCGGAGGAAGAAGCTTTAATATAGACGAGGGAGTCAGTAAAGTCCCAGAGTACGCCGGAGTCTTCGCGGTACTTCGGAAGGACGTAGAGCTCGCATAACATAGCCATGGATCTCAACGACCTCAGACACACACAGTCGAAGGAGAGGGAGACCGACTCGTTACGTGACCTCCACGACTCGTTCTACTCCGACGCCGCAGAGTACATCGAGGGTCTCAGGGAGGAGCGTGACAGTCTCGACAGTCCTTACTCCGACGAGGCACAGAAGCTCAACGACGCCGTACAGACCTCACGTCAGGTTGTCGAGTCGATATACAGGAGACGTGTTGGCAAGATAGTCAAGCTTGCGTCTCTGTCGGCGAACGGCACCTCGGTCGACGAGTCGGGAATGACCGACGAGGAGCGTGAGCTCTACGACTCTATAGTCGGTCTCATACGTGACAACCACTCGAAGGTCGTCGAACGTCTCGAGGAGGGCTCGCCTCTCGATGTCGAAGACGAAGAAGACGTTGAGAGTGACGGAGAAAGAAGTCATCAGCCCGAACACGAGGCTGAGACCGACACGTCTCAGACCGATGAACTGACGCGGCACACCGACGACTCTGTCTCCGAAGCCGATCGCGAGACCGACCGTGACGACTACAAGACTGTCCGTCTCCTCGATGACCTCCCCGAGTTCGTGGCGACCGACGGCAGATCCTACTCTCTCTCGGAGGAGGACGTAGTCGTGCTTCCCGAGCCCAACGCCGACGTCCTCGTCGAAAACGAGGTCGCCGTCGAGGTCGACTCATCAAAGGACTCATCAAAGAAAAGACATTAGACGGTTCGAGTGTTAGGTCGGATAAGATGTTCGACGAGGACGATCTAGAGGAAATAAGAGAGTCTAGACAGGAGTGGGAGGAAGAGACGCTGGGACCCACGCTCGACAGGTTCGGGGAGCGTGAGGACGAGTTCACGACCGACTCGGGCATAGAGGTCGACCAGATATACACGCCCGACGACATCTCCGACCTCGACTACGACGAGGATCTCGGCTTTCCGGGCGAGGAGCCCTACACCCGCGGCATATACTCGACGATGCACCGCGGACGTCTCTGGACTATGCGTCAGTACTCGGGATTCGCTACCGCCGAGGAGACCAACGAGAGGTTCCATTACCTCTTAGATCAGGGTCAGACGGGTCTCTCAGTCGCCTTCGACCTCCCGAGTCAGATGGGACGTGACTCCGACCATCCACTCTCACAGGGTGAGGTCGGCAAGGCGGGTGTCGCGATAGACTCTCTCGCCGACTACGAGACTCTCTTTGACGGGATTCCCTTAGACGAGGTCTCGACGAGCATGACTATAAACGCCCCTGCGTCGATAATGCTCGCTATGTACATAGCGGTCGGGGACAAACAGGGTATCGACCGCGAGGAGCTCAGAGGCACTATACAGAACGACATACTCAAGGAGTACATCGCACGTAACCTCTATGTCTATCCTCCCGAACCCTCTATGAGGATCGTCACCGACATATTCGAGTTCTGTTCTGACGAGGTTCCCAACTTCAACACTATATCTATCTCGGGATACCACATCCGTGAGGCGGGTGCGACCGCCGTACAGGAGCTCGCCTTCACTCTAGCAGACGGCAAGAAGTACGTCGAGGAAGCCGTCGAGGCGGGACTTGACGTCGACGAGTTTGCCCCGCGTCTCTCTTTCTTCTTCAACGCTCACAACGAGATATTTGAGGAAGTCGCCAAGTTCCGCGCGGCGAGACGTATATGGGCTGATGTCATGGAGGAGGAGTTCGGAGCCGAGAACCCGAAGAGCAAGATGCTGCGTTTCCACACACAGACTGCGGGTTCGACACTCACCGCACAGCAGATAGAGAACAACATCGTCCGTGTCGGATACCAGGCTCTCGCCGCCGTCTTAGGAGGCACACAGTCTCTACACACGAACGGAAAGGACGAGGCTCTCTCCCTCCCGACAGAGGAGTCGGTACGTACCGCACTGAGGACACAGCAGATACTCGGTCATGAGAGCGGTGTAGCCGACACGATAGATCCCCTCGCGGGATCCTACTACGTAGAGAGTCTCACAGACGAGATAGAGGAACGCGTCTACGACTACTTCGACGAGATAGACGAACGCGGAGGCGTCCTCTCGTGCATAGAGGAGGGCTGGATACAGGACGAGATACAGGACGCCGCCTACGAGCGTCAGCAGGAGATAGAGGAGAACGAACGTATAATCGTCGGAGTCAACAAGTTCACAGTCGACAAGGAGCCCGAGGAGGACATACACGAGGTCGACGAGAAACAGCAGGAGAGACAGATACAGAAGGTCGAGGAGCTCCGTGACGACAGGGACGATGACGCAGTAGACGAGGCACTCGAAGAACTCAAGGATGCCGCCGAAGGCGATGACAACCTAATGCCTTACATAATAGACGCGGTCAAGGCGTACGCCACGGTTGGGGAGATAGCTGACGCACTCAGGGACGTCTTCGGAGAGTACAGAGTGGGGGCTGATTACTGATGTCGGTCGAGTTCGACCACGTAGGGATCGCGGTAGAGGACGCCGACGAGGCACTCAAGACCTACCGCGACGTAATCGGCATGGAGTTCGACTACGAGGAGGAGTTCGGAGGCATGCGTGTCATCTTCCTCGAAGCCGGCGAGGGCGAGTTCGAACTACTCGAACCACTCGATGACGACGGTGCGGTTGCGCGACACTTAGAGAAGAGGGGCGAGGGAATACAGCACGTCGCAGTAAAGGTCGACTCGATAGAAGACGAGTTAGAACGTCTCGAAGACCTCGGAATACGTCTCATAGACGACGAGCCGCGTCCGGGTGCTGGCGGTAAACAGGTTGCTTTCCTCCATCCCGGGGACACCCACGGAGTCCTCTTAGAGCTCTGCGAGTACTAGTTATCGCCGTCTACGCCGTTTTCTCGAAGTATAAATCAGTACATTTATACTACTATGATTGTAAAAACACACGTTAAGCCGTGCATATGAGACCGAATAACACACCTTGGGAGAGGGTGATAAGATGGGAGTAAAGAGACGTGACTTCATGACGATGGCTGCGGCTACCGCTGCGGGCGCAGGTGCCACGGCGGCGGGTGTATCGCGCGAGGCGTCGGCACAGGACGGCGCGACACAGGTCGGAATGCACAGCGAAGGGACGACCTACTACTTCGATCCGATAGGACTCCACGTAGAACAGGGAGACACCGTCGAGTTCGCCATAGAGAGCGGTGCCCACTCGTCAACGGCTTATAAGAAGGGCAACGGCGGAGCGCAGGAGACGAGGATACCTGAGGGAGCTAAGGCATGGGACTCAGGGACTATTAGCGGACAGGGATCGACATTCAAACACACATTCAAGACGCCGGGAACCTACGACTACTTCTGCATACCACACAAGTCGCTAGGTATGGTCGGAAGGATAGTCGTCGGCGAGCCCGGTGGTCCCGCCGAGGGAAGCATGCCACCCGACGGCGATGTCCCCGAGAGCCAGACGATCGTCGACCAAGGCTCCGTCTCGTTCTCTCAGTTCTCGGGGGGCGGCGACGGAGGCGGTGGCGGCGGTGGTGGTAGTGGTAGTGGAGGCGGCGGTGGAGGCGGCGAGGGCGGAGTAGCCTTACACGAACTCGGTGTGCCGTACCAGGCGCATTTCGTGGGATTAGGAGCTATCTTCGCCGTCCTGACATCTGTCGTCTACTCGTTCTTCTTCCTCAAGTACGCCGACAGTCCCGAACACACGGATCAGAGAGACAGGTGATAAAAGATGGGAAAGTACGGAGACATACAACGTTACGAACCGCCCAGAGAAAGCCTAATAGGGATGATCGCGATATCGGTTCTTACGCTGATCGAGTTCGTCCTCGTGGGCTTCTTCATCTGGGGAATAAGTTCAGGTGCAACGTCGGAGGCTGCAAACATCTTCCTCGGGGGAATACTCGCCTTCATCTTCATAGACCTCGCGTTTATGCTCATGGTCTACAAGATGGAGTTCCTCCCCGATGTCCTCGTTCTCAAGAAGAGGAGAAAGAAGTACGAGGACATCTGGACCGCCGAGGAAGACGTCGACGGAAGCAGTCTCCGTGACAGACTCGAAGAGGAGTTCAAGAAGTCGAGCTCACCCTTTGAGAGGAAGACATAATGAAACGAGAGAACCTACCCGACCACTCCGACTGGATACGTGACAAGGAGAAGGATCTGTCGACGTTCGAGAGTGGCTACCTGAGGAGTCTCGCGTACCTCGACAAACGCCTCGGGCTCGTCGACTACATGGAGACGATGGAGAACCTCTACTACAAGACGTATCTCCAGCTTCCGACTTCACACACACAGCAGTACGAGCTCGACAACAAGTTCTGGTACTGGTACCCGCTCTACGCGCTCGGAAGCTTCTCTATACTCGCGTACCTATTTGCCGCCGTAACCGGAGCGATACTCGGACTCTACTACGCACCGGGTGCCGAGGGTGCGACGGGCGCGGTCACGCAGGCGTACAGCTCGATAAGCTTCATAATGACCGATCTCAACTTCGGTCTCTTCCTCCGGTCGTTACACCGGTGGAGTGCCCAGATTATGGTCGCGGCGGTCTTCCTCCATATGCTCCGTGTCTACTTCACGGGTGCCTACAAGGAGCCGCGTGAGATCAACTGGCTCATCGGAATAATCCTGATATCGCTCACGTTGGTCTTCGGATACTCGGGATACCTTCTCCCGTGGGATCAGCTCTCTGTCTGGGCTTCACAGATCGGAGCCGAGATGGCGCTCTCGATACCCGTGATAGGTGAGTGGACCGCACAGCTTCTCTTCGGCGGATTCACGCCGTCGGGAAGCACACTCATGAGGATGTACATACTCCATGTCTTCATCCTCCCACTCGCCGTCACGGGTCTGATCGCCGTACACGTCTGGATCGTCTGGGTACAGGGAATAGCCGAGCCACACTGAGAGGTGAAACATAACATGGACAAAGACAAACAAGAAAACCAAACACAAGCCGACGACTTTGAAGATGAGGAACTCCTGAGGGTTCCCGACGGCGGTGAAGAAGAAGGCGAGGAAGGTATACTCGCCGAGATGTCGGAGGACGAGCTAGAGGACAAGCTCGACGAGCTTGAGGATCTACAGGAGAGACTCGCAGCCTTAGAGGAGACAGACTACGCCGAGGATGTCCCGACATTCGAGGACAGGAAGGAGAATACGTCGGGTCTTGCGAATCTGACCTACGAGTTCTTCGAGAGGTCGAAACGCGAGAAGAACAGGGTCATGGATCAGAAGAGATACCGAGAAGTGTCTCTCCAGCCCTTCTGGCCCCACGAGATGGTACGCAACCTCTCGATTGCGGCGTTCTTCTCGGGAATGATAATACTTGTAGCGGCGTTCCTGCCGCCACACATATCAGAGCCCGCCAACCTGAGTAAGACACCGTTCATAATACTCCCCGACTGGTACCTCTACTGGTCGTTCGGACTCCTCAAGCTGGGTCCGATCAACCCCGGGCTCGCCTTCTTGGGGGGACAGAAGATAATGCCGGACAGAACCTACGGAGTCTTAGCTAACATAGTCGTGGTCGGCATCATAGCCGTCCTACCGTTCCTCAACACGGGAACCGCACGCCGACCCGTCGAGGAGCCGTTCTGGGCGTCGCTCGGGGTCGGGGGTGTCGTCTTCGCCTTCACCATAAGCGTCCTCGCTATCAAGAACCTCGTCGTGAGCTACCCCATATTCGGCTTCACGGTGAATACGTCGTTACTCTTCGACCTCACGTTCCTGTTACCCGTCGCGGCGGCACTCGTGACGTATCCGATACTCAAGAGCTTCCAGAAGGGGTACATGTACGACCTCAACAGGAGGTACTACCGTCTCAGGTAGTTTCAGAGTAGCATAGAACAAGAACAGAACGGAACAGAACAAACACAACACAGACACAGAGAAGACGTATGGGAACACAGACACAGACACAGACACAGAAACAGACCGACGACACCAAACCCGACCCCGGTCCCGAGACTACTTCCGAGACTCGGGACGTCGTGGTGACAGAGCGCGCCTACAAGGCAGCCACGGTGTTTACGACACTAGCCTCGGTGTCGATGATATTCGCGGGCTTCTACCTCATAGACCGTTCTATAGGCTGGCCTGCGCGTGGAGACCCGAACGTAGTAACCGGGATTGGGGTTTTACTCATACTCGGCGCAGCCGGACTCTACGTCTTCTCTATGAGATTCAAGACAATCGAGGAGATAAAGAATGGCAGATGAATTCATAATCGGCGGCGGACTGTTCACGGGCGGTGGACTACTATGGCTGATATTCGGAGGTCTCTACAAGACTTCCAGTTTCCAGAACCAGCTCGGATTCCCGGAGGAGACGGCTCCTCCTACGATAGGCATACCCCACGACCTCGGCGTCTTCTTCGCCGACGTCTCGATGGCGGTGATGCTTCTGGGTCCGCTAGTATTCTGGGTAGTAGTCCCCCTCCTAAAGTCAGTTGTACTTGCCGCCGGAGACGCCTCGGAGGAGTAGGCTACGAAGACTGAGTAGGAGAACAGTTAAAAAGACAGTTTCTTTTAAACCGCTTACCTATATACCTCAGTGAAAATACTAGTTCCGGTGCGTTACCCTCTTGGCGAAAACAGCATAAGTACCTTGAAGAGAGCCGTCGAGATAGCCGACGAGAGGGACGCGAGTCTCATAGTTCTCCACATAGACCTGTTTCAGGACTCGAAGAGAGTAGAAACCTCAGACCTCAGGCGGGAGGTCGAGTCGAAGATGGGTAAGATAGACGCTCACTACTCTGTGAGAGAGGGATTCCTCGTCGAGGAGTCGATACTTCAGGAAGCCGCGTCACGTGACACCGACATGATAGTTATAGGAAGGACACAGACGGGAAGGTGGAGACGTGCCCTCAGACGTATGATAGGAAACAGTCCCGACATAGAGAGATTCCTGCGTGAACGCCTCGAAGCCGAGATTCACGTCGTGTCGTGATCAGGGGTCTGACTCTGACTCTGACTCGTGTACCGACACGTGGCTCTCCGTCTCTGTCTCCGCCTCCGTCTCCGCCTCCGTCTCCGCCTCCGTCTTCATCTCCGACTCCGCCTTCTCGGACTGGGTTCTTAGGCTGACTGAGTTTCTCTCGTCGTCTATGATGAGATGTGAGTGGGGGTAAGGTATGTCTATGTCGTTCTTCTCGAACTCCCTTCGTATACGGCGGTTGATCTCCGACTCGACCTTGCGTATGTAGTAGGGGTCACGGAGCCAGTACATGAGTGTCAGACGAACCCCGTGATCGGCGAACTCCGATACGAGACACCGGGGTTCGAGGGGGTATTCGGCGTTTCCTATACGTACGTCTCCGTGTGTGCTTATGACCTCGGGCATACTACGTGCTGACTCGGTCATGACCTCCCTCGCCTTCTTGATGTCGCTCTCGTAGCTCACAGTGACGTCGGTCTCTTGTCGTGTCCTGAGATCCTCAGCGCTGTAGTTGTTGACGTCCCTCTTCCTTATCTCTGAGTTGGGTATCACGAGGAAGGTGTTGTTGGTAGTGAATATCTTGGTGTAACGTATAGTGACGTCGTCGACGAATCCCTTCTGACCAGTGTCAACTAGCTCTATCATGTCGCCTATCTCGTAGGGCTGGTCACCTAGGACGAATATTCCGTTTATTATGTCTCCGACGAGGGGCGCGAGTATTATACCTAAGACCGCCGAGAAGACCGTCGCAGTCAGAAAGACAGAGGTGAGTGAGATTCCAAAGGCTATCCTCGCCGCGGTTATGACCGAGATCGCAATTATCGAGTACCTCACGAGACGCAGAGTCGTCTTGGCTATGCTCTCACGCTGAACCCACGAGTAGACGGGACGTCCGAGGAAGCTCACAGCCGTCTTCGAGAGCCTGTATCCTATGAGGATGACTACGACGCCTGCGACTAACTCGGGAACCCTGTTGACGACCCAGTCGACGAACTCGGTCATCTGTGCTTCGACGTAGGACTCTACCTCCTCCCTCAGACTCGCCATGTACTAAGATCGACCGTCAGTGGATTAGTGCTTTCGGTGATCTTTTGCCTCTCTGTTTCCAAGACGGTCTGATGAACTGTGTTACTTTTAAGAAAGTCCTCGAAGATCTCGGCGACAAGTACGACCCGACTGTCGAGAAGAGAGACGCGTGGAATGTGGTACTTCGGACGGTACTCTCACAGAACACCACTGACGATAACTCGCGTGAGGCGTACGAGAGTCTCGTCGAGGAACACGAGACATCCGACGAGATACTCGACGCCGACGCCGAGGAGGTCGAGGAACTCATACGTCCCGCGGGTCTCGCTTCCTCGAAGTCGGAGTACATACGTAACGCCGCACGTCACATAGCCGACGAGAGAGACGGTAAGACCGACTGGATAGCCGAGGCTGACGAGACTGACTTCGACGACGTGTACGACGAACTAACGAGTATCAAGGGGATAGGACACAAGACTGCGGATGTCGTTCTCCTCTTCTCGTCGGACGCCAGTATCTGCCCCGTCGACACGCACGTCCAGAGAGTCACTAGCCGTCTCGGTGTCGCCGACGGTCTTTCGAGACGTAAGACGCGCGACCGCCTCCTCGACCTACGTGACGACTGTGGTCTCGACCTCAGGGAGGCACATCTGTCTCTGATACGCCACGGACGTGAGGTCTGTACTGCGAGGTCGCCGTCGTGCGGTGACTGTCTCGTGTCCCAGAAATGCGAGAAGGTCGGCGTAGAAACTAATTAGATTATATCATATCTCAGTTCCGAACCTTCTGAGGAGCATCTCAGCCTGCTGCTGATCGCTCTGGAACTCCTTAGTGTCGAGGACGTTCCTCTCTAGCTTGTTACGTGCGAGATGTATCGCGTGTTCGGCACCGTATCCCTCGCCTGTTCCGGCGAACTGTCCCTTGTCGGTGAAGAGGCGGAGACGTGCGAGTATCAGGGGACTCCCTCTGAGCTGTTCCTTGTGCTTGTGGAGGTCGACGTGTGCTTCGAGAACCTGCATCTCGGAGTACTTGTCGGAGACGTTCTCTATGACGTTGACGACGTCGCTTCTCGTCATGTCGTCGAGGAGGTCTATGTTGGCTATCCTGACCTGCATCTGTGTCTCCTCTTCGAGCGACAGCGCCCGGAGTACATCGGTCTTCGTGAGAATTCCTTCTGTCTCTCCGTCCTGAGTCACGACGAGAGACGAGTACCCCATCTCTAGCATCTCGTCGACTGCCTCGTTGACGTCGGTCTCGGGGGTCGTCGTCGCGACGGGGGAGCTCATCACGTCGTACGCGGGTAGGTCGAGCATTCTGTCCTCGCCGCCCTCACGTGATCCGAAGCCACCGTGGGACTCCTGTGACCTGCCGTCGGCGAAGCTTCCCGACGAGCCACCCTGACTCTTCGACATCTCACGCACCGAGAAGTCTATGACGTCGTGTATCGTGACTATTCCCTCTAAGCTACCGTCCTCGATCACGGGTACGCGTGAGATACCGTTCTCACGGAACTCGTTTATTATCTCCCCCACGGTCGTTCCGGGGGTTACGGTCACGAGGCTCTGGCTGTATATCTGATCGACCGTCAGAACGTCGAGATGTGAGTTGACCTCGTCGAGGAGGGTGTCGGCGGTTACGACGCCGTAGAGACTCCCACCTTCGAAGACTGGGAGAACCTTCGAGCTACTCTCGACCATCAGACGTGCCGTCTCCCTCACGTCCTCGGTTCTGTCGACCTTCGAGGGATGTGTCATGACCGTCTTCGCCTTCTGCTTCGGCTTTATGTGTGACGAGATGAGCTGTCTCTCGGTCACGAGCCCCTCGTAGTTGGAGTCGTTAGTTATTATGACTGCCTTGAGATTGTCCTCCTCGAAAGCGCTTGATATCTTGGATAGAGGCGTCTCGGGATCGTACTCGTCGAACTCCGTAGAAGCCATCTCTGCTATGTCCATACTCAAAATCTAACGCGCCTCGACTTGAAATTTGTTACTGTTGGTGACCCAAACACCGAACTAGACTAGAATAGACTATACTACCGAGACCGCCATCTCGATGTTACGTGTGCTCGCGACGTACATTCCGAGGAAAAGCATAGCGTTGTAGGCTCCGTGTATCAGTGCGGGCACCACGAGGTTCGAGGTTCTCTCGTAGAGACCTCCGAGTATGAGAGAAAGGACGAAGACTACCCCGAGGTAGACGAGCTTACCCTCCAAGCCTCCCTGTATCGACGACGCGTGTCCGACCGAGAATATCAGACTGGCTATCCCTACCGCGGGAGCCGCGTCGAACGTCTTCCTGAGGACTCCCTGTATGACGCCTCGGAAGAGTAGCTCCTCTCCGGGTCCTATCAGTAGGAACGAGAGGGGCACCAGAAGCAGAAAGACCTCGGGGTCGTTCTCTCCCACCGACTGTATCCGGTTCGTAGCCGACTCTATACCGAGGCTGTTGAGGAGTAGGCTGATCGCCATTACAGAGACGAGAAAAGCGAAGAAGCCCGCGATCACCCAGCCTATGTCTCTCAGACTCGGCACACGTGCCTCTATGAATCCGAGACCGAGACCCCTGAGACGGAGATAGATATACGCGACGCCTCCGAATGAGACACCCTGTAGGAGAACGACCGAGAGACCCAGACGTACTGTCGTGCTTTCGAGTCCTACCCCGACTGACCGAAGGAAAAGTCCCGTGAAAGCCGTCACGGCTGTCCCTATCAGAAAAGCCGACACAGCCACCATGACCGCAGAGAATGTCTCCGACGCTTTGAGTCTGTAGCTCTGGTTCATCACACACAGTTAGCCGTAGAGGTCAAAAAGGGTTTTCTCTCAGACCCAGACCTCAGACCTCGAAGAGCGTCTCGTCGATATCACGGACGTAGCCGTCGTATCCCTCGTAGCCGTCTCTCTCGAGGACTGAGTAGGTCGCCTTCTTGCCTAGCTCCACACCCGGCTGGTTGAAGGCGTCGACCCCGTATAGCTCCGCCGCGGCTGTGACGGCTACCTCGTAGGTGTAGAGTAGCTCACCCATGCAGAACTCGTTCACAGAGTCGAGTTCGAGACGCAGGCTCGGACGGTTCGACTCGACGAGCGCAGCCTCTATCGCCCTGAGTTCGACGTCCATGAGTTCCGAGAGGCTGTGTCCCGAGAGATACGAGTACTCGTCGAGGTACCTGTCGCCCTCAGTGTCGCCGTCGGTTCTCGGAACCTCGAAGCTGTAGTCGTTGTCCTTAACCCTCACGAGGTTTACGAGCTTGTTGTTGGGTCCGTCGACGAAGAGCTGGAGCTGTGAGTGTTGGTCGGTAATACCCATCGACTTCACGGGGCTCTGTCCGACGTTGACCTCCGAGCCGTCTTCACGTCTCTTGCCGAGTGACTCCGCCCAGAGCTGTGCGTACCACTCGACGAAAGAGAAGAGACGTTCTGAGTACGGCATCATCACGCTCATCGTCTTGTCCCTCTCGACATCGAGGAAGTAGCTCACACCTCCTAGTGCGTATCCGGGGTTGTCGTAGACCGACCCCCCCGAGCATCTCTCGCGTGCCTCTAACGCGCCGTCGACCACTCTCTCGATGTCTGCACCCGCGAAAGCCGCTGATAAGAGCCCAACGGGCGAGAGAGCCGAGAAACGTCCCGGGACATTCTCGGGAACCTCGAACGACCTCAGGCTCTCTCTCTCGACGAGGTCTCTCAGGACGCCGTCTCTCCCCGTCGTCAGTACGACGTGGTCTCTCCAGTCGAGACCCTCTTTTTCGAGTTCGTCCCTCACGACGAGGAAGTTCGCCGCGGTCTCTGCGGTCGATCCGCTCTTTGAGACGACGTTGAATACCGTGTTTTCGAGTCTCACTGAGTTGAGAACCTCGCCCATCAGGTCGGGATCGAGGTTGTCGGGAAAGTAGACGTTGGAGTCGGGTCTCAGGGAGTTGGTGAGTGCCGCGCCTCCGAGAGCACTGCCTCCGACGCCTATGTTGACGAGGAAACCGAAGTCTTCTCTGAGGTCGTCGGCGACCCTCTGTATCCCCTCTATGTCTACGTGTCTCGGGAGATCCGCGAAGGCGTAGCCGAACTTTCCTTCCTCTCTTCCTCTCTGTAACGTCCCGTGTACCTCCGAGAGACTCTCGTCCAGCTCGTCGAGGTCATCGTCAGAGACGCCGTGGTCACCGACCCTTTCTTCTAAGACGTTAGAGAGGTCTACACGCACCCCTACTCACCGCCTGTATCACTGTCGCCGTCGAAGCCGTGTTTTCTGGCTATAGCGGTCAGATCGCTCACGAGCGCGCTCGCCGTCTCCTCGTCTCCCGCACCCTTTCCGGAGACGGTTATCTCGCCCGCGAACTCGGTCTCGAATGAGACGACATTTAGTGTGCCGCCGACGTCGAGCGAGTGCTCCTTGGGGATAAGACGTGGCTCGACCTTGAGTTCGTCTCTCGTGACCTCTCCTATGAGCTTTACTACGTGTCCCGACTCGTCGGCGAGCCTGAGAGCGTCAGGTGTTATCTCGGTAATTCCGGTGACATCGACGTCGTCGAGTGTACTCTCGCCGTCGAAGAGGACGTTCGAGAGTATCACGCATTTGAGCGCGGTGTCGATACCCTCGACGTCGAATGTCGGATCGGTCTCTGCTATTCCCATGTCCTGTGCCTCTCCGAGGACGTGTTCGTACGACAGACCCTCCTCGAGCATCCGTGAGAGTATGAAGTTACACGTCCCGTTGAGTATGCCTCTCGCGGCGTAGACGTCGTCGCCCGCGAGCGACTCCCTCACCGTGTTTATGACGGGCATCGCACCCCCTACTGCGCCCTCCATACGTACCTCGACACCCTCCTCGTCTGCGGCTTCCATCAGCTCGGAGTACCTCATCGCTACGGGACCTTTGTTCGAGGTCACGACGTGCGCGCCGTTCTGTATCGCGGCTGTTATGTGCGAGAAGGCGGGCTCTGCGTCGCCGAGTGTCGTCGGAGTCGCCTCAACTAAGACGTCGTACTCCGTCTCACGTAACGCAGCCATCAGGGGCTTTCCGTCCCCGACGTCGCCCGTCTCCTTCTTCGTCTCCTTCACCTCTTCGAGGTCGAGACCGTCGTCGTCGACCGTGACCGTGTCGGAGTCAGCCACGAGTACGACGTCTACTTCCACGGGTGTGTCGTCTAGAACTACGTCAGCGAACCCTCTTCCGACAGCGCCGAATCCGACTAGTGCTACTTTCATTGTCATACTCCTATTGGCTCCATCTTTAAGAGATCCTTTCTCTCACATATCTCGTCGAGGTGATCCATAGCCTCGTCTATCTTCTCGTCTGAGGTCGCGTTTACCGTGAGACGCGCGCTCGAAGTCTTCTCGGGATCGTCGGGTATAGCGAGAGAGAAGTCGACGACCTTGACTCCGTCTATCTCTATGCTCTCTATCGTGTCGGTTATGTCGCCTCTTATTATGTGTCCTACGAGAACTAGAGTTACCGACTCGTGGAACTTCTCCTCACCGAACTGGGCTATACGGACGCCCTTGCTCCGGAGGTCTTCGATCAGATCCTCGTGTCTTCCCTCGACAATCTCGAAGGTGATCTCGACGGGAAGTGTCCCGCGGGGTGTGACGTTACCCCTCTGATGTGTGACGCTCACTATATTCCCTCCGTGTTCGGAGATAGGTGACAGAGCCTTGAGGAGCTCCCCCGGCTCGTCGCTCAGCTCCAGAGTCATAGTGACTATCATATATGCTTGGTACGGGATGTCGCCGAGACCATAAATTGTTTTCTCATTCTACGCCGTCTGACGTGATCGAGAAGTCGGTTGACTCTCCTGTCTCGCGCGAGAGATGTTTTTCGAGTACAGCCTCACGTCTCCCGCCTTGGATGGTGAGACGTAAGATAGTCTTAGTCCAGTGCTCTATGCTCTTTCCCCCTAAGGGACTGTAGTCTTCTTCGTCGTCTTTTCCGTCTATGTTGGTGTATATCTGGTTCGTGACGACGACTGCGACGCCGTGTTTGCGTGCGAGCGACGTGAGATGTGCGACCTGACGTGTGAGACGTTTGAGAGGGGATCTGTCGCCCTTGTCACCGCCTCCGTCGAGATCCTGTATCCTGTAGAGACCCGTCGCCGAGTCGAGAACTACTAAGTCTACCTCCGACGCGACGTTCTCGACGTCTCTGACGGCGGCGTCCTGTTCCTCGAAGTCATAGACCTCGTTTATTATGAAGTCGCGCGCTGTCTCCTCGTACGACTCACCCGCTATCTGACGGAACCTCTCTAAGCTTATACCCTCGGTGTCGATGTAGACGACGCTCCCGCCCGAACGTATAGTCTCGACCGCTGTCTGGAGACAGATGTTGGTCTTTCCAGTCCCCGGCGAGCCGTATATCTGTGAGACTGAGCCGCGTTTGAACCCACCGCCGAGGAGCGAGTCGAGCGAGTCGCTTCCCGTAGTGAGACGCCTGTCGTGAGCTACGTCCGACATTCGTTTTAGTCTCTACTCGACTGGAACGACCTGTATCAGAGAGTTGATCCTGACGCCGTCTATGACTGTCTCGTTCGACTTGTTGGCGAGGACTGCGGCACTTATCGGCTTGCCGTTCTTCTCCTCGACGAAACGTATCGCCTCGGTCATAGTCGTGCCGCTCGTGACGACGTCGTCGACTATGACGCATTTCTTGCCTCCGACGTCGGCGAAGTTCCGGCTGAAAGAGCCCCGAAGGCTGTCGTACTCCTCGCCCGTCCATTTCTGCTTTCTCGGTGTGTAATCGGCGAGCTCACAGCCGAGCTCCTCAGCCACGAGGCTCGCAACGGGGGTGCCTGCCTTCGCAATTCCGACGACGACCTCGACCTCGTCGCCGACGTCCTCACGTATGAGGTCGACGAGAGCCTTCGAGACTAGGCTGAGACGTTCCGAGCTTCCGCCTATCGCCGACCAGTCGACGTGTATGTCCGACGGAACTTCCTCGCCCTCGCCGCTGTCCTGCGACAGGAGCCAGTTGACGGTCTCCCGCGAGACGTTTAGCTCGTCTGCTATCTCGCCCGTCTTGAGCCCCCTGTCCTGGAGCTCCCGAGCGCTCTCCATGAGATCGTCGATGTTCTTCATGCCGAAACCTAAACGTGTCTGACGTTAGTAGTTTGTGCTTGTACTCAGCACAAGATAGCGCGGAGCCCCCTTCCTCAACGAGCAGCGCAGAGAGCCCA
>JAXIOF010000102.1 GCA_034190545.1 Candidatus Afararchaeum irisae
AGATTACTGACCTCAAAGAGTGGTGGGACGAGCTTAACGACCTGTACTCCACAGTGGCACAAGCCGCTGTTATGCGAATCGAGGACAGCATCAAAAGTCTCTCACAACTCAAACAGAACGGATACGATGTCGGGAGTCTCAACTGGAAGGCACCTAGCGAGTTCAGGAGTTTCAAATACGTGCAGTCTGGCTTCGAGTTCGACAAGAAGAACGGCCAGAAAGTACTCTCACTCTCGAAACTCGCTGATATTCCAATCAGTTACCACCGTGAGATTCCAGACGATGTAATCATCAAAGAGGTCTGTATCAAGAAAGAACGGACTGGTGAATGGTACGCTTCGTTCGCCGTCGAAGGCAAAGAAGAGCCACCGAAACCAGATAATCCTGACCGCTGTGTTGGGATTGACGTTGGCATCCTCAAGTACTCTCACGACACTGACGGGCGTGCTGTAGGCTCACTCGGCCTGGAAGACGAACGAGAACGTCTCAAGCGTGAACAACGGTTGCTCTCACGAAAACAGCACGGGTCGAACAACTGGGAGGAACAACGGCTGAACGTAGCTGAGTGCCACCAGCAAGTCAGGCGGAAACGCCATGACTTCCTGCACAAGCTCTCGAATTATTACGCTACTGAGTACGACTTGGTGGCTGTCGAGGACCTGGACGTGAAGCCGATGCTGGAGTCGTCTGGAAACAGTCGGAACACGGCTTCGGCAGCGTGGGACACGTTCACCACGATGCTTGAGTACAAATGCAAGCGCGAAGGCACGCACTTCGTTGAGGTTGAGCCAGCAGGCACGACCAAAGAGTGTGCCTCCTGTGGTGTCGAATCAGACAAACCGCTTTGGGTTCGAGAGCATTCGTGTCCTGCTTGTGGCTTTGAGATGGATAGGGACGCAAACGCTGCGATTAATATCCTTTCTCGCGGTTTCGAGAAGCTAGGACTGGGACAGTCCGAAGATACAACGCCTGTGGAGACTGTGCTCCCTATGTTCACCTCATCAGATAGCTCTGATGTTGTGGATGTAAAGCACGTCGTGGAAACAGGAAGCCCCTGCCTCAAGGAGTCGTTCGAAAGACCGGAGGTCTTTCGTGATGACGAGAGAGCTTCGCTCTCTCGAACCACCGCCGAAGACGGCGAGTAGGCAGGGGTAGTTCACAGAGCCGAACAGGTAGCCATGTAACCCTGACCGAGGTTACTGACGGAGGTGAGTTCCGTCGAGTTACGGTTCCACAGAAAGACAGAATCCCCACCGGCACACTCCGGAGTATAGCCGACCAAGCTGGTGCCAACGATTTCGAGGAGTTCTGTAAATGGATAGATCAAAACCGGTAGGTGAAGTATACCCACTTACTCGGCTGTTAGGCTCCGACTAAAGATAACCGTGCCCGACGCAGTGTCGACTACTCTGACCCTCACCTCGTCTCCCGGATCGAGGCTCATTCCGTCGCCGCTCTGTTTTATCCTGAACCTGACTGTCTCACCCGACGACCAGACTCCGTCGGTGTCGGAGCCTCCTTCTGTTATAGCTCCTCCTGCCTGGAGGGCACTCTGGGAGAAGACGTCGTCTCCTTCGACGTTCTCGTCGTCGAGGTCTCTGTCGTCCGAAGGCAGGTCGACGAGTCTACCCGACTTTCGGTTCGGGAGTTCGACTACTATCTCGGTCTCCGAGACGTCGATATCGCCGCCAGCGACGTTGCGGAGACGCACCGTCTGGTCACAGTAGCCTCCCTCACATACCTCGTCGGCTTCAAGAGTCCCCGCTTCGATACGCGCCATCTTCGGCTGACTCAGCTGTGAGGCTGTCCCTGAGACTGAGAAGAAGACCCCCGCCGCAAGTAGGACTACGGTAGCCACGAGAAGCACGACACCTATAACGGGTGAAACGCCTCTGTCGTCCTCTCTCGGCATTGGCGTTTAGACACATCTGTGTAGTATTATACTTGTGGTACAGTCTTCGAACTCGGACGTATTTGTGACAGGTCGGTCGGTATCTGCCGCCAGAACACCGTATCTACAGTAGGATTCTCCTCAGAGTCTGTGTATCAGAACATCTGTTCAGTCTTCGGAGTTCTCGGAGTACAGATACGGAAGGTTTATCCGTGTACGTTCAGTTTGTTAAGTTGCAATGGCAAACGGTAAGGTTGATTTCTTCAACGACACAGGCGGTTACGGTTTCATAGAGACGGACGCGACCGAGGAAGGAGAGGACGTCTTCTTCCACATGGAGGACGTCGGCGGTGACGATCTCACAGAAGGCACAGAGATAGAGTTCGAGATAGAAGAGGCTCCCAAGGGTCCCCGCGCGACTGACGTCGTCCGCGTATAAGCTCGGATCTTAATTTAGACAGAAGATCTTTTGTTTGCGTTAATTAGTCAAGAGTCGGTAGCTTTGGCTCTGTCGTAGATATAGTTAGCCAGTTGTACAATAATAGAGAATACAGCTTACTTACGAAGTATAGAAGAGTTAGTCTATATGTCCTTCTTCACGAAGCTGGTCGGCGTCCTGGCTGTCGTATCTCCACTCTATGTTAGCCTTGCCGTCCTGCCAGTCCCAGGGCTCGGCTATTACGATGTCGCCCTCCTCTATCCACGTCCTGTACTTCATACGTCCCGGGATACGTCCCATACGCTCCTCACCGTCCTCACATCTGATACTCACGTGGTTGCCCCCGTTGTGCTGTGTGACTACGGCGAATAACTCGTCGCCCTCGGGCATACGTAGGTTACGGTGACCTGTCTGGGTTTTCTTACTCATAAGACTACTACGTTCCGACGACGGATAAAGTACCGTGTGAGGAGTGTTAGCTAGGTCTCTACCTACGCTCTGGAGTCGGCTCTGAGGGCTTACCCCGTAGATCTCCATTCTTTATTGTTATA
>JAXIOF010000103.1 GCA_034190545.1 Candidatus Afararchaeum irisae
CCAAAAAGCTCTGCTTTTTGAAGACCCCGAGGCACTCTCGCTGTATCTCTGTAGAGTAGAGTGGAGTAGGACGATGTCGGCGACCGAACGGGCGAGACTATTTAACACACCGTTTCGAACTCTTCTGTATGTCTCCCTCCGCGGCGGTCTTCTCTGTCCCGGAAGTCTCCACGGGAACCTTCGTCGTCTTCGGTCTGATAGGGGTCGCACTCTTTCTCTTCCTAACCGAGTGGATTCCGAACGACATGACGGCTGTCGGCGTCTTAGTCTCACTCGCCGTCCTGGAGCCCGTCACAGGTGTGAGCGCGGGCGACGCAGTCTCGGGCTTCGGAAGCACGGCGACTGTGACTCTGATGGCTATGTACATACTCAGCGAGGGCGTCCAGAGAACCCGAGCCGTGAATCTCCTGGGTTCTTACATAGAGAGGACGACCGAGGGAAGCCAGACACGTCTCTTAGGCGCGACAGTCGGAGCCACGGGTCTCTCAGCCGGCATAGTCAACAACACTCCGATAGTCGCCGTCTTCATACCCATGGTGCAGGGCATAGCGAGGAAGACAGGTACATCGCCCTCGAAGCTCCTCCTTCCTCTTTCGTACGCCGCCATGCTCGGCGGAACACTCACAGTACTCGGGAGTACTACCAACATACTCGTCAGCGACCTCACGCGTAGTCTTCTCGAACGCGGTCCCATACGTGTATTCGAGTTCACGAAGCTGGGTGTCGTCGTCTTCGGCGTCGGTGCTGTCTACCTCATGACGGTCGGGAGGTATCTCACACCTGACAGGATCGATCCCTCAGCGACACTCACCGAGGCGTTTGGTCTCGGAGGCAGCCTAAGGATCTTTGAGGTCACCGAGGAGTCTTCGCTGGTCGGAAAGACTGTCGACGAGGTCGAGACCGAGATAGTCGCCGAGGTAGACCTCCTCCAGATACGTAGGGACGCCGAGACCTACGTCGCAGCGACGACCGACCAGAGGATAGACTCGGGAGACGTCCTCGTCGTGAGAGCGAGACGTGAGGCTGCGAGAAGCTTCGCCCACAGATTCGGTCTGAGAAGGCTCTGGAAGATAGACGTCACAGCCGAGAGCCTCCACAAGCCCGAGGGAAGGAGCCGTCTCGTCGAGGCGGTCGTGGTCGAGGGATCGCGTCTCGCGGGAAAGACAGTCGAGGAGACGGGGCTTGAGGAACAGTTCGACACCAAGGTCTTAGCCGTGAGACGTGGCGACGAGGTCGTTCAGAGGGTCAACGAACTCAGACTCAGAAACGGTGACAGTCTTCTCCTACAGACCACAGAGGGCTCCGTCGAGTTCCTCAGGGACAGCCGTGACATAGTCGTGACACAGCTTCCCGATGTCGACGAGATAGTACACGATACCGACGCCGAGTCTGACGAGAGCCGAGGACTCACGTCTAAGACACCTGTCGCACTCGGCGTTATGGCAGGCGTGGTGGGGATCGCCGCCCTGGGTCTGGTTCCGGTAGTCATAGCCGCTCTCGGCGGCGTCGTCGTGATGGTCGCCTCGGGCTGTATAGACACGAACCAGGCGTACGACGCCGTAAGCTGGAGGATAATCTTCCTCCTCGCCGGAATACTCCCTCTCGGCGTAGCGATGCAACGTACGGGAGGCGACCAGCTTATAGCGTCTCTCATAGCAGTCACAGCCGAGGTTCTGCCTCCCATAGGCGTCCTCGGGCTTGTCTACGTCATCACGAGCCTCATAGCGAGTCTCATAACACCCGTCGCGAGCACGGTTCTCATGGCTCCAATAGCCGTCGAGGCGGCGTCACGCGTCGGCTCCGAGGGATTCCCCTTTCTCCTGGGCGTAATGTTCGGTGCGAACGCCGCCTTCATGACTCCGATAGGCTACCAGACTAACCTCATGGTCTACAGCCCCGGTTCGTACAGGTTCACCGACTACCTCCGTCTCGGTGTCCCCCTCCAGGCTCTTCTCGCAGTCGTCACGACGGTCGGAATAGACTTCTTCTGGGGCGTCTGAGGATAACTTGAGGTAAATACACCGAGAAAACCGCAAGAAGGGGGCGTTGTGTCAGAACAGATACCAAAAGAGTTTTAAGTTATCACTCTTTAGTCGCCAACCGGTGATAGAGATGGACAGAAGAATCCTCGACGAACTCGACAGTATGATAGATGAAATGAGGGACAGATACTCGAAGATATCCGAGGAGCCGGCTGACGAGGGCGCGCCTCTCGAAGCCGGCTCGACGAACAAGATGAAGATAGACCTAGCCGACAGGGACGACGAGTACGTACTTACGGCGGATCTCCCGGGCTTCGACAAGGACGACATCAGTGTGCGTCTCGATGACGGCGTCCTGACGGTCAGTGCCGAACACGAGGAGTCCGCCGAGGAGGAAGAAGACGACTACATCACGCGTGAGAGGAGACGCAGGTCTGTGAGACGTTCGGTCAGACTTCCCGCTCTCGTAGAGGAGGACGAAGTCTCCGCGAAGTTCAACAACGGCGTCCTTACAGTCGAGGTTCCGAAGGTCGAGACGGAGTCGGAGAAGGGTAAGACGATAGAGATAGAGTAGCAGGCTTCGACGACAGTCGCAGTCGCCGGAGAAGAGTTAAGACTAACCCGCCTCTAACCCGTTGTATGTCACAGAACAGCGACGACGAGGACTCATCTAGCCCCTACCGTGAGACTGCGAAGTACTTCGGAGGACTCGTTCTTCTCTTCCTCGGAGTCCTCGTGAGTATCACGGTAGTGGGGATAGTGATAGGCATACCCATGATGATCGCGGGCTACGCCATATACAAGTCGTCGTCTCTCGCTGAGGAGTCGGGCGAATCTAGGATAGACTACCGAGAATGACTGATAGAGCCCGACAGTAATATTAGATACTACTCTCTATACCCTGTACTCGATGGATACTTCGTTCCTCGATCACTCCGAGAGACGCCTGAGCCGACGTAGTCTTCTTAGTCTTCTGAGGACAGCTGTCGTGTCAGCCGCTCTCGGGGTCGGATCGGTCGGGTCGTCGGGGCTCTCCTCCGCACAGACTTCGGGATCGGAGACCGAGACGCCCGGCTGGAAAGAGTTCTGTAAGGACTCGGGTAACACCTCGTACACGGAGGCTCCCGCTCCCGACTCAGACGTCTCGGAGAGCTGGAGCTTCGGAGCCATAGGGAGCCTCAAGTCGTCTCCGTCCGTCGTCGGAGACACAGTCTACGTAGGCATCGACGACTCCAACTTCTACGCGCTCCGGACAGACGACGGCGTCGAGAGATGGAACTACACCACGAGAGGTAACAGCTTTACGACTCCCTCGGTCTCCGACGGCAGACTCTACTTCGGAAGCAACAGCCGACTCCACGCAGTCGACGCCGAAAACGGCGACTTCGTCTGGGAGTACTACGTAGGCGTCGACGGAATCACCCCGCCGACTACTCTCGGAAACACCGTATACTTCGGTGGTGAGAACGGTATTCTGTATGCCGTCTACACCGAGACGGGAAAGAACAGATGGAGCTTCAGCGTCGAGGGGAAGGTCGCGGGCTCGCCGGCTGCGACTGACACACACGTCTACGTCGGCGACTCGGAGGGGAACGTCTACGGTCTCGACTCGGGATCGGGAGAGCCTGTCTGGAGTTACTACACGGGCTTCGGAGTCACGTCGTCGCCTACGGTCGACGCCTCGAATCTATATGTCGCCAACACAGGGGGTGAGATATACGCCTTCTCGGAAGACGGAGATAGACTCTGGAGCTTCGGAACCGACTCGGAGTACATACATTCCCTCGCAGTCTCGGGTCGAGACGTATACGGCGTCGCGAGAGACGGAAAGATCTACGCTGTCGAAGCCCCCGACTCGGAGGACGAAGACACAGACCCCGAGTCACGGTGGGTATTCGACCTCGACGAAGAACTGCGCTCGCCTCCCGCACTCACCGACGACTACCTCTTAGTCGCGGGTGTCGAGAGTATCTACGCATTCGACAGACTCAAAGGCGAGATCACCTGGAGCTACGGTGACGACCTCGGCGCGACTTCGACCCCGGTAGTCACTGATGGCTCCGTCTTCGTAGGTGACACCGACGGAAACCTAAGACGTCTCACAGGTGATGTCGTATTCGAGATAAGAGCCGGATCAGTCGACGTCTCTCCCACACAGCCCGAGACCTCGGAGGAGGTACGGTTCGAAGCCGAGGACATAGAAGCCACACATGCGATAGCCAAGTACAGATGGGAGTTCGGCGACGGCGAGACGGCGACGGGCGAGACAGTCAGCCACACCTACTCGTCTCCCGGAAGCTACACAGTCGTACTCAAGGCTGTTGACTCGGGAGGAAGAACCGCCTCGGTCAATAGAAGCCTGAACGTCGTTCCGAGCCTCACAGCCGACTTCAGCTTCAGACCCGAAGACCCCGAGGTAGGTGACGAGGTCGTCTTCGAGGCTGACGACACGGCTTGGAACGACACGGAGACCGACACGGATTACTCGTGGTCTGTCTCGGATAACTCGACAGCTCAAGGCTCGACCTTCCGACGTGTCTTCGACGAGCCCGGAAACTACACTGTACGTCTCACCGTAAATGCCTCGGGGGTCAACGACACAGCCGTCAGGTCGGTAAACGTAAACATAACACAGCCCGACGGCGGAGTCTCGGATACCCGAGACGCGTCGAAGACCACGAACCGAACCGACTCCCCGAACACCTCCGAAACGGGAGACTCGGTTCCCATCTTGGGAGAGTTACCCTTCGAGACCGACTCGGTTCCGTGGAGGATACTCGGAGGCGGCGCGGGTCTCTTAGCCGCCGGGGCTGGAGGGATAGCCCTAAAGAGAGTAATCGACAGAAGAAGGAACGACGATGAGACTGAGACAGACGACGCAGCCCTCCTAGACGAGTACGAGGACACGGGCGACGAGGCTGACGGGGATCACCAGACTGACACCTTCGCCGACTTCGAGGGCATGGGTCACGACTACTCCGACTTCGAGAAGGTCAGAAACGTCTACTCGTACGAGGGCGGCGATCTCGATGAGGTCAGAGTCCAAGACGGTACTGAGGAAGATTTCCTTCTCAAGACATTCAACGTCTCTGCGTACGACACCCACGGAGACGCCTTCACGGATCTCGTCTCGGAGGCTGTGGCAAGATGGGCGTCGGTCGACAGACATCCGAACGTAGTCGAGGTATTCGACTTCGGCGAGGAGCCGTCGCCGTGGATAGCACTCGAAGACATGAGGGTTGGCGACCTGAGGGGACAGACTCCCCTCGTCGTAGAAGACGCCTCCCGGACGGTACTCATGGCGGCGAGGGGCGTAGAGCACGCCCATGACAAAGGAGTCGTACACGGACGTCTGTCGCCGCGGTCGGTTCTTCTCAGTTTCCGAGGCGACTCACCCGAGATAAAGGTCTCAGACTGGGATCTCTCCGTCTTTCGAGTCGAGTCCAACCTCAACGTCTTCGACCGTGCCTACCTCGCTCCCGAACAGACTGATGACACCGTCGACACCGATGAGAGGGTCGACGTCTACGGACTCGGCGCGGTCGGATACGAGATATTCACGGGGGAGCCTCCGTCCTCGGTCTCGGACGGCGACAGTGAGGGCGACGGCTTCGGCTCGGAGATCCAGGCTCCGTCTTCCGTCAATCCCTACGTGCCGGACGGGATAGACGAGGTACTTCTGAAGGCTCTCTCGCACGACCCCGACGACAGACACGTGTCCGTCTCGGAGTTCATACGTGAGTTAGAGGAGGCTGAAGTATAGACGACCGATATATTAGGACAAAGAACGTACCTTACTCCGATGGAGTGGACCGAGAAGTACAGACCCGAGTCGTTGAGCGAAGTCAGGGGGAACAACAAGTCGGTGAAGGAGCTAAAGGACTGGGCGGAGACGTGGGACGACCACCGTAAGCCCGCTATACTCCACGGCGAGCCGGGTGTCGGAAAGACGAGTTCGGCTCACGCTCTCGCCAACGACAAGGGATGGGAGGTCACCGAACTAAACGCGAGCAACCAGAGAACCTCAAGCGTGGTAGAACGCGTCGCGGGAGAGGCGTCCAAGTCGAGGAGCCTCACGGCTTCGCGGAATCAAAACGGGAGACGCCTCATAATTCTCGACGAGGCGGACAACCTACACGGAAACGCCGACAGAGGCGGGTCGCGCGCTGTCACTGACATAGTCAAGTCGTCGAGACAGCCCGTCGTCCTGATAGCCAACGACCTCTACGAGATGAGCCGGAGTCTCCGGAACTACTGTGAGAAGGTCGAGTTCCGAGACGTATCGTCGCGGTCTATAGTGCCCGTCCTGCGTGACATCTGTAAGAAAGAGGGTATAGAGTACGACAAAGCGGCTCTCAAGAAGATAGCAAACGCCAACTCGGGTGATCTCCGAGGAGCCATAAACGACCTTCAGGCTGTCGCGGAGGGACGTGACTTCTTAAACGAGGAAGACGTCTCGGCAGGGTCGAGGGACACCACGGAGGACATATTCGAGTTCCTCGACACAGTCTTTCAGGGAGACGACCTCCGTAAGGCGATGAGACAGGCAAGGGACGTCGACGAGAGTCCCGACGACCTCGTACACTGGATAGACGAGAACCTGCCTAAGGCGTACGAGGGCGACGAGATTGCCGAGGGATACCGAAACCTCGCGCGCGCCGACGTCTACCTCGGACGGACAGTTGCGACACAGAACTACTCTCTCTGGAAGTACGCTAACGACCTCATGGTGGGAGGCGTCAACACCTCGAAGAAAGGTTCGAAAGGCGGATGGACACGTTACTCGCCTCCCTCGACCTTCTCGCGTCTCGGGAGGACACGTAAGAAACGTGAGACACGTGACTCACTCGCGCGTAAGATCGGTGAGTCGTCGACTGTCAGCATCTCGTCGGGACGTGGCTTCGTGCCATACCTGAGACTTCTCTTCGAGGACATCTCGACAGCGGCGGAGATGGCGTCCGAACTAGATCTTTCGGAGGACGAAATCGAGTTCGTCGTAGGCTCCGAGAAGAAGGCGGAGGAGATAGCCGAGAGAGCCGAGGAGCCTGATGTCGTAGAGGAAAACGTCGAGAATCAGACCGACGAAGACGGAGTCGGAGCCGGAGAGGAAAACGAGGATGAGGACGAGACTTCCCAGAGCACACTCTCGAACTTCTGATTTCTGCTACTGACACAGAGTCAGTCTGAGATGAAAACCTGCCAGACTATGACTCCTATCGCCTCGACACCCAAGCCCAGAATAAGACTCGCGAACTGTACTTTTGCGAGGAGAAGGAGATTAGACACTGCACCTATTGCGGGAAGCCAGGGAACTAGAGGTACTTCAAAGCCTCTTTCTACGTCAGGCTGTTTTCGACGTGAGTAGATGAGAGCAATATTCACGCCGATAAGCCCAGCCAGTAACATGAAGTCAGCAAAGTGAGCAAGTGCCTCTATACCGAGGAAGTACGCCTCCAAGCCAGGAAATACGTGGGAGATCGAAAGTAATGTCTGAGACCGGAATACTACTCCGAACAGTAGGAAGAAGACGAGACCCAGACCTCCTTTGATTAGAACCGCACGGAAAGGGGTTCCGAAACGCGGATGTCGTGAGCCGATCGTCTCTGGAAGATGTTCACGGCGTGCCATCGCCTGTTTTACACGTGATCCGGCGAGAACTGTCGCATTTGCTGCAGAGATCATTGAGAGAAGGGCACCTGAGACGATGGTGTAAAATCCTATGCGTCCGAGGAAGTACCAAGCAGCCTGACCCATTACGAGCTCACCTCGTTCTGTCAGGAACGAGCGCACGTGCGATCTCGACTCTAAGCCCGTATTCTGAATGAGGAACTCAATAAAGTCCGCCTTGTTCACAGCGAGTACGACAGTGAGTATTACGAAGATATACAGAACTGTCACGAATCCGATGCTGATGAATATTGCCCGGGGAACGTTCCTCTCCGAATTACGTATCTCACCCGCGTTAGTCGCAATCGCCTCGAATCCGAAGAAAGTGATAAACACGAGAGCTGCAGTAGTCACGGTTTCACCGAGTTCGTCGACGTGTTCCGTGAACGAGGAGACTATGATCTCCGTCTGCCATGCCTGTATACCTCCGTATATAAAGACGAGTATGAGGAGAACCTTCCCAGAGGTAACGACTATCTGGAAGACACCGGTCTCTTTTGCGCCGAGAATGTTGATCCCGATTAAGAGAGTCAAAATGGCTACTCCCCATACCCACCCTGGAATCCATGCAGGCACTCCGAATATGGGATAGAGAAAACGCTCAGTCCAGTGAGAGAAACTCAGCATGTAGAACGCGGCACTCGCGGGATATCCGAAGATCATCGCCCATCCGACGAAGTAGGTCCAGCCACCTTTGAGAGTGTGGTAGACATAGATATATGCGCCGCCGTTCTCGGGATAGACAGTCGAGAACTCGGCGTATGCGAGTGCTGTGATTAATGCGACTACTGCTGCGAGTATAAACGAAACTATCGCGATAATCCCAACATTAGCGACCGCGATACCTGAGAGTACGAAGATACCACTGCTATCATCGTTCCGACGCCTATAGCTACCGCGGCTAGTATGCCTATCTCTCCATCCTGATCTGTATGTTGAGTACTCATTGGGTCTATATTTTAGCTCACTCTTGGAACAGCATACGCATGTCTTCCATCTGTCCCGTCTCGACAGCTATTAGGTATCTGTTGTCGGGTTTGAACTCGGTGCTCTCCGAGACGAGTTCTCTGTTCGTAAGATCCGCAATAATACGTGTTCCTTCGGGAAAGCTGACTTCTTTGACTGTGTTGTTAACTATAGAGGCACCTTCGGTCACGGCTATATCTAAAATCTCAAAACCGCCGTCCGTCCCCGAGAATGTCTGGACATTTCCTCCCACAAGTGTATCGACAGCACGGTTTGCTACACACTGCTGTGTGAGAATTAGACTGTCAACGTGATCGGAGTACTCCTCCTGTTCTCTGGCGTTGGTGCGTGCGAGAGTGATACTGTCGGCCGAATATTCTTTAGGCTAGAGCGTGATTGGGAGGTATGGCCA
>JAXIOF010000104.1 GCA_034190545.1 Candidatus Afararchaeum irisae
ATAGACTGCCTACGGGGGTAACGACATCTAAAGAAGAAATAGAATTCTATCTGTAAGTCTCGTGGAGAGAAGAATAGCACTACATATAGCACTATGTATACGCTGTCTTTGATTTTTCTTGAGAACAGACAAATGGAGTTAGGTAGAAACTCTATAGAAGACTTTCTCAGAGGATCCGTAGAATGAGCTGAGGATGGATTTTTGGTATGGTTCTCGACGTTGTTCTCAGAAAAGGTCGGTCTAGGTTACTTTCACTAGAATCGCAAGGAGACGAAGATCTCATGTGCGAGTGAGCCGAGAGTTTCTCGGAGATGGCTCTAACGAGACGAAAGCTAACAAACTGCCGTAAGGCGTCGATGTAAGGCTAGGTCACCTTGCTCTTCTTTGTCTTTGGAGGTGGCTTACTCTGTTTTCTCGTGGTGGCATCGGTCTTACTAACTTCTTTCTCTGGGTCAAGACCTTCTACGAAGAAATCTGAAAGAGAGGATCTGAATCTGGCTGTCTTCTCTACGCTGATGTCCATGACTAGACTCGTGAAAGCTACACCTACGTCGGTCAGAGAGATCTTTACACGTCTTTCGTCCCGAGACCTATCTATCAGATTATTCTCTTCTAAGAGCCTCGTATAGGTTATCAGAGTACTCCTGTCGAGGTCGGTTATCTTCTGTAGTTCGTCGTAGGTGTACTCGGTGTAGTTGCTCTTGGTCCGTATATCATCAGCTATCTCTTCGAGTACTCTCAGAGCTCTGTCCGGAGTCTCTACGGCTTTGTGGAGGGCTTCTCGCTTACCCCAGTATCCGTACTTGTCTCTCTTAGATGGATCTGTCTTGACCCTAACATCAACATACTCGGGTAGTTGGGTAGGTTCGTCTGTGTCTCCAAGGCTGACCTCTATCTCTAAGTCGACATATTCACTCAGTTTATCAAAAAATCCTCCAATCCCACCCACCGCTCTGGAGTCGACGTCTATACCGACTTTGGGACGTATGCCGGCTATACTCAAGATCTTGAGGGGTGCGAAGACGTCGTCTTTTGTCGTGTTGTAGGTGCCATATAACTCTTCGTCGACGGGGCTGATCCTCTTACCCGAACCGAGTAGAAGAGTGAGGTTTTTGAGTCTCTCTACCGAGGTCTCTTTCTCGAACTCGAAGGCTACCATGTCGACTGCGTACTCTCTATTCATCTCGTCGACTCCGTTACGCCAGAGATACGACGGCAGTTGACTCCAGGTCGTGAGTTCTTTCTCTTTGACTATTCTTTGGACTGCTTGACCGAGCAACTCGAAGTTCTGACTCCAGAACTCGGTGTGAAACTCCCTGCGTGTTAGCTCGGAGAGACTTAGGCTTAGGCTTATCTTTGACATTGGATTATCAAAAAACAGCTGAACCTGACTTTTTACAGCGAATTCAGGTTACTCGCATCGTGTACATACAGATCGTGCTCTTCGACGAAGTCTCCCCAAAACACGACAAAGAGAGTCTGTAGGCTGTCTCCGTCTTTATTACAGATTTTGACGTCGTAGTCCTGCTGATAATCTCCTTGATCGATGTACTCTATGAGATCTTGGGTTTTACAGACGGCCGCGTTGAGTAGACGCCCCTCTTTTACGTATGCTTGGCAGGTGTAGTAGGGATATATGGCGTGTTTGTCGCCTTCTATCTCCTCTATCCGTTTACGGTACTCCGTCTTGGATCCCGAAGAGCGAAAACCTCGGACTGTAAACGACCCCCAGTCAGCACCATACTGCACGCGGCTTGCGACTCCATACAGTCTGCCTTTTTCGTCTCGAACGAGGGCATCTATCCCTGCTCTCGTATCAAGGAGCTTCTGGACATCGGATTCTGTGTGGACGTTTTCTACGGGGATGATTTCGTTGCCGTCTATCTCTCCCTCGATTTCGGGATAGACTACCTTCTCAAATGCGTTGGCACTACTTTTTAGGTCATCGCTAAAGCTCATTCTACGACACACCCCCTATCCTTCGCAGTCTCTATGGCTTGCGGGTCTTTGTCACATCCCACCGTTTCACGTGCAAGTTCGGCGGCTACTTTGAGTGTTGTGCCCGAGCCAGCGAATGGATCGACGACTAGGTCGCCTTCTTCGGTTGTGTGTCTCACGAAGCGTTCGATGAGTTCTTCGGGCTTCTGCCAGCGGTGGTGTTTTTGCTGGTGCCTGCCGTCAGGTGCGTTGACGTTTTGTACTGCCCACTGTTCGGAGGTCTTGGGGGCGTTGAGTTCTTGGGTTTCGGATCCACGTAGGTAGAGGACTGCTTGGTAGTTGCGTGAGTAGCGATTCTTCGGTACTTTGCCGAGGGTGTTCTTGTATGTCCAGATCAAGATCTGACTCTCGAACCTGTCTATGTCCGTGAGTACAGATAGGTAGGCATAGATCTCCTGAGTGTATCCGCCTATGAAGACGTATGCGTAGCCGTCGTCTTTGACTTTCTCGAGTGCCGTGGGTAGCCAGCTTTGAGCGAACCCGTCGATATCGTCTACGTCAGTACAGTATGGTGGGTCGGTGATCAGAAGGTCGACAGCTCTATTCTCGTACTCTTCGATGAACTCCAGAGCGGGTTTGGCGGTTATACTGGGGGCTGTCTCTCCACCGTCTGTCTGGCGTTGTTGTTCTACTTCTTTCTCTGCCTCCTCTTTTTCTACTTTCTTGTGAGCAGTATGGACTGAGGTTCTGTCGTCTTCTATCCTCTGTAGCTGCTCTTGGGCAGTTTGGTTGCCTTTATCGGCTTTGTTTCTGAGACTCCGGAGTTTCTCGACTTCTTTCGAGTCAGCGTTGCGAAGAGTCAGAGAAAGCTCTGAGTCTGTCTTTTCTTTGTCCGAAGTTGAGTCGGATTCGGAGTTACTGCTTTTGTCAGTGGAGTCTTCAGATTTATCGGAGTCAGAGTCAGAGTTCGAGTCGCTCTCTTTGTTTTGATCCTCAGACTTACGCCATTTGCCGACAGTCACGTGGGAGACATCGCAGTCGACTTCTTTTGCTACTTTGCGGTTCGAGGCGTCAGGATTGTCATCGATGTAGTCTCTGACTATCTCACGTTTTTCAGATGTGTTAAGCTGAGTCAGGTGACTCAGTTTACCATTCTGCTTAAGCTCTTTTTTGGCGCGGTTGATCGTCTTTTGACCTACACCAAGCTTTGATGCAACCTCGCGTTCTGTAGCCTCGCCGTCCCAGCTATCGATTAGATACTCCCTCGCTAGATCACGTTTCTGACCGTCCTCGAGATGACGCCTCTGTAGGTTGAGTCT
>JAXIOF010000105.1 GCA_034190545.1 Candidatus Afararchaeum irisae
CGAGCCCGCGAGATCGGAGATCTCGGAACGGGGCTTGTCCCCGAGGTACTTCACGCAGGAAGTACCTCCTCGTCTCTTTAGTCTGGTTTCTCGGGGTTACGTCAGTTCTACTCCTCGAACTCAAAACCGAAACGAATCTGATACCCGATAGAAGCTTCGTCACGAGAGGCGTCGTCTGGGGCGTAGTTATCGGAGTAGGAGTTGGAAGTCTGAGCTACGGCTTGGGTGCCGGGGTCAGGAAAGTCCTCAGATCTCAATCTCGTCGAGGAGATGTCTGAGACAGCCCTCCGCCATCTTCTTCTTGATCTGTCTCCTGTCGCCGTCGTACTCGTCTCTTCTGACCGACGTGAAGGAGTCACAGGTTCCCCAGTCGCCCGAGTAGGCGACGGCGGTATAGACAGTCCCGACGGGCTTGTCGTGGGTACCGCCCGAAGGACCTGTGATACCCGTGACTGCGATTCCCCAGGTCGATCCTGACGAGTCACGCGCTGACTGTGCGAGTTGGCGCGCTGTCTCTTCACTCACAGCACCGTACTCGTCGAGTGTCTCCCTTCTCACACCGAGTTGAAGCTGTGAACCGTACGAGTAGACGACGTATCCTCTCTCGAAGAAAGACGACGAGCCGGCGTAGTCAGTCAGGATCGACGAGACGAGACCTCCCGTACACGACTCGGCGACTGCGAGGGTCTCGTCTCTCGGGCTGAGACTCTTACGTATCTTCTCGACAGTCTCACGTACGGTGTCTGTCATACCATAGAAAAAAGTAGTCTATTCCCGTCTAAAGAACCTTGTAGACGACTACTCCTGCGACGATCAGAACCACGACTGCTATACCTATCGTGGTTAGGGGAAGGCTCGATCCCCCGTCTCCGCCGCCCTGTCCCGATCCGTCTCCTCCTGTGCCCGCGCCTGCACCTGTGTCTCCGCCGGCTCCCGCATCTCCAGTGTCACCCGATGCAGTGCCGTTGGGTGTCTCGGGGAACGTCACCGAGATCTCCTCTCCGCTGGATATCTCGCGCGAACTCGTGAGCATCGGAATCGGAGCGTTTCCGACGACGAGGTTTGCGGAGTAGTTGAGGTTATCGGTCGTGTATCCTCCTCTCGGCACGACTGCGACGGTTCCCGTGTCGTACTTTATCGTCTTTGAGAGTCTGTAACTCGGGATGCTGTAAGCGATACCTATCTGAGTTCTCTGTCGACCTGCGAGAGTCGTGTTTATATAGGCTGTGTTACCCTCGCGCTCGTAGGGAACCCTCTGGTTGTTGAGCATCGCCGCGCTCAGCTGTGCGTTCTCGGGAATGCCTATCTCAAGCTGTCCCTTGAAGGGTCTATCAGCCGTGTTGACGATATTCATCGTCTCTATGACATAGAGCTTCGAGTCGTCCGAGGTATTCGTCATGTTAGCAGGTGGTGTGTTGGAGATCTGAAGGACATGATCCGCAAGCTGTCCACCTGATGACTCTATGACTCCTATGTCACTCGTCGGCTCTGTGACCTCAATAGTCACATTAGTAGCGTTGACTCCGGTAGTGACCTTTTGCCTATAAGGGACATCGTTGACTATGACCTCAAGTGTGTACGTCTTGCCGTACTGAAGAGGTGTGAAGTTGAATCCGCCGTCGAGACGTGTAAGACTCGCACCCACCATGAGACCTCGACGGTTGATAATGTTGATAGCACGTCCCGTCACATTAGTACCGTTGGGTCTCACTACACTTCCGCTCGCTGAGGAGTTGAGAATTATGTCCCCCGACTCATTCCCGCTTATTAGCTTGTAATGTGACATCCTCATGTAGTTCATACGCAGGAAGTAGTTCTGCGCGTCGGCTATGTTCTCGAACGTATAGCTTCCGTTCTCAACCTGTGTCGTCGACGAGTTGGCTACGCTCTGGAAGTTCTCGTCGAGAGGAGTCACAGTCACATTATATCCTGAATCCACGTCGTTCTGTATCTCGACCTTACCACTAAGCTCCGCAGCAGATACCCCCGAAGCCATCAGACCGATTCCGAGTGCTACTATAACAAGAACTCGTAATTTCCTCATTCTTCTGTCACTTGTGTAGATCGGGTCTTCGACAGGGTTATATCTAACGTATTGACCACACGCGCCGGTTTCAGCCCGTAACCCACCCAAGTTACATACAAATTGCACATAAATACCACGTGGTTGTACGGGTATTAGTCAAAGTATTTATGTCAGAGGAAGAAGAAACTACGCCGTAGTGGTATTCAAAGATGAGTAGATCGTCAAGACGCAAACAGATAGCTATTATAGCCGGTCTGGCTGCAGTGTTGGTATTAGCAGGATGTATGGGGGGTGGGGGTAACGGTGGAGCGCCCGACAGCGGTGCTGGAGGAGACGGCGCACCCACTAACGACACAACCCAAGACGGCGGAGACCAAGGTGGAGTGAACGGCGGCATGGAAGCCGAGCCCGTATCACTCCCCGGAACGTGGACGGGATACAAGTGGTTAGACGAGGACATCAGGAAAGCCGACGGGCTCAAGCACAGAAACGCAAGTGTAGAAGGGGCACAGTACAAGTTCGTCCCTAAGAAGATGAACGAATCCACTCTTCCCGGCGGAAGACGTGGCGAACTCATCAGATACGGACGTAAGCTCATGGCGAACACGTCCGAGATGATGCCTCAGTACGTCGGAAACAACCTCTCGTGTGCTAACTGCCACGGTGGAGGAGCACTTCCGACAACCACCGGAATGGTGGGACAGGACATCAAGCTGATTCCGTTCGTCGGAACCTCGGCGGGCTACCCCGAGTGGACGGGACGTACATACAGAATGCGTAATCTACGTCTCCGTATCACGGGATGTTTCCTCCGTAGCATGAACGGTGGACCTAACGCTCCTGCCGGAGAGCTTCCGCCTCTCAGGAGCAAAGAGATACAGGCGATGGAGAACTACATCGTCTGGCTCGGTAAGGGTACACCTGCTGAGACGATGCCCTACTGGAGACATCTCAAGAAGCAGAGCGCAAAGGAGCGTACACCTGTCCAGAACACCAACCCTGTCAGAGGTGCGAAGCTCTACCTCGAAAACTGTTCGAGATGTCACGGCAAGGACGGACAGGGCATAGCATCACAGTACCCACCCATATGGGGCAACGGATCCTTCAGCGACGGAGCAGGCATGAGCCGTCTCTACACGTCAGCAGCGTTCGTACGTGAAGCAATGCCTTACAACGGGGCGCACCAGCTTACCAACTGGAGCGACGTCCAGGATGTCGCCGGATTCGTCAACTCGCATAAACGTCCGCATCTCGACCGCCAGCCTATCGACTGGGCCACATCGACACCAATGAACGACTCCTCGGGCATAAGGGACGAGGCGCTCTACTACGATCGCCTCCAGTACAAACTCGGCTATGACATCAACCCGATGACGAAGAAGATGCTCGTCGGCGGACTACCTGTCGGAACACAGCCGATCAACCAGAGTATGCTCGAAGGTCTCAACATATCGAGATACGACAAGCCCCTCAGAGACGTCAATGTCTCTGACAGATACCCGTCGTGGCTCCACAAGAGTCAGGTTCCTGACTCGAACATCTCAGCCTGGATGGATCACCACTCACCCAGACCTGAGAACCCATGGTGGGAGCAGATGGGCATAAGTCTAGAGACGATACAGAAGAAGGGAGCACAAGCTGCAATCGAGCAGGCTCAGAGCGGCTCAGCGTCGTAGAGTAGAACAGTAGAACAGACAGCCTTTCGTTTGTTTTATTTTTAGGTGAAGACGAGTAGCGGAGCGGCTACTAAGACGAGACAGAATCCAGAAGCCAGAAGACGGAAGAACAGAAGGAGAAAGGTCTTACTTACTCGTCGCCGACGAAGTCGAGCCAGGCGTCGTACTCGGGACGTTCTCCCTCGACGACGTCGAAGAAGGTACTCTGTATCTCCTCAGTGATCGGACCACGTGTTCCCTCGCCTATGACGACGTCGTCGACCTTACGTATAGGAGTGACCTCCGCCGCGGTTCCCGTGAAGAAGAGCTCGTCGGCGTTGTAGAGCTCTCCACGTGAGATGCTCTTCTCAACGACCTCGTATCCTAGGTCGTTCGCTATCTGGGAGACGCTCCTTCTGGTTATTCCGTCGAGAACGCTCGATCCGAGACCCGGAGTGTAGATAGTTCCGTCGTCGACCATGAAGAGGTTCTCCCCGCTTCCCTCTGCGACGTCACCCTCCTTGTTGAGCATTATCGACTCCTCGTATCCACGTTCGAGAGCCTCTGTCTTCGAGAGGAGCGAGTTGACGTAGCCGCCGTTGATCTTCGCCGTGGTTGGCATCTGTGACGAGTGGTACCGCCTCCAAGATGAGACCTGAACCTCGACGCCGTTCTTTATGGCGTCCTCACCGAGGTAGGCTCCCCAGGGCCAGGCAGCGATCGCTGTCCGAACGGGACAGTCGGAGGGATCGACTCCGAGAGAGTTATAGCCGTAGAATGCGACTGGACGTATGTAACACGACTCTAAGCCATTTTCTTCTATGACCTCGTGGGTCGCATCGACGAGTTCCTCGACCGAGTAGTCGAGGTCTATACCGAGTGCGTCGGCACTGTTATGGAACCTCTCGTAATGGTCACGGTGTCGGAAGACAGCGGGTCCTCGGACGGTGTCGTAACACCGGATTCCCTCGAAGACGCCGCTTCCGTAGTGGACTACGTGTGAAAGGACGTGTATCTGAGCGTCTTCCCAGTCCTTGAGATCTCCGTCCATCCATATCTTGTCGACATCTCCGAATGCCATGTTACATACTTGCAAACAGACTTATTACTACTTACGGTACAACGTGGTGGAAACGAAGCTAAAAAGGGAAGTCTCGACGAAGTCCCAACACCAGTGAGATCCACACCGAAAGAGAAGGTGAAGGCGAAGGCTGTCATCGAGATAACACGTCCCGCTAACTCGGTCTTCGCGGGCTTCGCCGCTGTGATAGGAAGCTTCATAGGCGGCTTCTCGTTAGTGCCCGCAGTAGCCGCGGCGACAGTGACAGTCTTCGCAACCGGGGCGGGAAACGCAGTCAACGACTACTTCGACGCCGAGATAGACGCCGTGAACCGTCCTGACCGTCCGATACCCAGCGGACGTCTCTCGGAGAGGGAGGCTCTCGGAACTGCGTCGTCCCTGTTCTTGCTCGCGTTCTTCGTCGTACTGTCTCTTCCGCCTCTCGCGATAGGTATAGGTGTTCTCAACCTGACCGCGCTCGTGACCTACTCGTCACATCTCAAACGTGTTCCGCTCGTCGGAAACCTCGTCGTAGCCTACCTTACGGGAAGTGCGTTTCTCTTCGGTGGCGCAGCCGTCGGAGGAGTCGAGTACACAGCAGTCCTCTTCGTACTGGGTCTTCTCGCGACTCTCGGCAGAGAGATAGTCAAGGACGTTGAGGACATAGAGGGCGACCGCGAGGAGGGTGCAAGGACTCTTCCGATAATCTGGGGGGAAACGAGGTCGCTCATGCTCGCCTCTGTTTCTGTCTTAGTCGCAGTGGGTCTCAGCCCTCTTCCGTACATAAAGGGTATCTTCGGCTTCGCTTACCTCGTGGGTGTAGTGCCCGGCGACCTGATTCTCTTAGCCGGAAGCCTCATCTCTTGGAAGAACCCGTCGAAGGGTCAGAAGCTACTCAAAGTGGGAATGTTCGCGGCGATGGGGGCGTTTGTCTTAGGAAGAGTAGTGGCTTAGTTATCAGTTAAGCCCGCTCATCTTCTTGATCTTGTCGAAGAAGCCCTCGTCAACTTCGATCTCGTCGCCGCCAGCCTCGGCGAACTGTCTCAGGGCTTCGGTCTCCTCGTCGTTGAGGTCGGACGGGTCGGGAGTCACGACCTGTATGTCGACGTACTCGTCTCCACGTCCGCGTCCTCTCATACGTGGCATGCCCTTGTCGCGGAGTCGGAACCTCTCTCCGCTCTGTGTACCCGACGGTACCTCCATCTCGACCTCGCCGTCGAGTGTCGGGACTCTGACTTCGCCACCGAAGACCGCCCTCGGGAAGCTCACGGGATGTGTGTAGTAGATGTCGTCGCCCTCACGGTCGAATCTGTCGTGATCCTCGACCTCGACCTGTATGTAGAGGTCGCCGTCACGTGACCCGGCTTCTCCGGCGTTTCCTCCGCCAGAGACTCTCAGAGTCGTGCCGTCCTCGACCCCCGAGGGTATACGTACCCTCGTCGTCTCTGTCTTTGTCTTCTTCCCGCGTCCGTTACAGTCGGGGCACTCTTCCTCGATTATCTGTCCCGATCCGCCACAGTCGGGACACGGACGGACGGAGGTCGTCGTGCCGAACGGAGTCTGCTGCTGCTGACGTACCTCTCCGCGTCCGCCACACGTCTCACACGTGTGTACGCTTGAGTCGTCCTTCGCTCCGGTTCCTCCACAAGTCTGACACGTCACGTCGTGGGAGTAGGTCACCTCGCGTTCGACGCCCTCGAATGCGTCTTCGAGGCTTATCGTCACCGTCGTCTCGACGTCGGAGCCCCTGTCGGAGCCTCTGCCACGTCCACGACCTTCGCCGAATCCGAAGAGGTCGTTGAAGAGATCCTCGAAGCCACCCATTCCGGAGGCTCCGGCTCCGCCGCCGAATCCACCGGCTCCTGCGCCCGCACCTGCTCCGGCTCCCGCACCCTGGAAGCCGTCCTCGGAGGGATCGAAGCCCTGTTTCTTCGCCTGTTCGAACCTCTGGTGACCCATCTGGTCGTAAGCCTGACGGGCGTCGTCGTCACCGAGTACGTCGTATGCTTCCTGTACCTTCTTGAACCTCTCCTCGGCGTCGTCGTGGTCGCTTATGTCGGGGTGGTACTCACGCGCCTTCTCACGGTACGCCTTCTTGATCTCGTCTTCAGAGGCGTCCTTCGAGACGCCGAGTACGTCGTAGTAGCTCTGGGTCACCTGTCTCACCTAGTTTTACTCGTCTTCTTCGTCGGCGTCTGAGTCTACGTCCTCGAAGTCGACGTCGTTGAAGTCGGCGTCTCCGGCTCCGGCACCGCCTGCGCCCGCACCTGCACCTGCACCGGGTCCTGCGCCAGCGCCGGGGTTAGGTCCTGCGCCCGCGCCAGCACCCGCAGCGCCTGCACCAGGACCTGCGCCTGCCTGAGCCTCCTGCCCGCCGTAGATCTCCTTTCCTATCTCCTGTATAGCCTCCTGGAGATCCTCGGTGACCGACTCGATCTCTTCCTTGTCGGCGTCTTCGTCTTCAAGGACTTCCTCGACGTCGTCTACGGCACTTTCGACCTTCTCGACTGTCTCATCGCTGACGTCCTCCTCGTTGTCCTCGAGCATGCTCTCGGCGTTGTTGACCGCGCTCTCGGCGGCGTTGCGCGCCTCTATACGTTCCCTGCGCTTCTTGTCCTCCTCAGCGTGTTTCTCCGCCTCGTTGACCATATCCTCTATCTCCTCGTCTGTGAGTCCGGTTCCGCCCTCTATCGTGACCGACTTCGACTCTCCGCTTCCCTTGTCCTCAGCCTCGACGTTGACGATTCCGTTCTCGTCTATCGAGAAGGAGACCTCGATCTGGGGGGTTCCGGCGGGTGCAGGTGGGATACCCGACAGAACGAACTCGTCGAGTAGCTCGTTGTCCTCTGCCATCTCACGTTCTCCCTGGAAGACACGGACGTTGACGCTCGTCTGGTTGTCGACAGCGGTCGTGAAGACCTTCGACTCCTCGGTCGGAATCGTAGTATTCCTGTCTATGAGACGTGTGAAGACTCCGCCCTTCGTCTCTATGCCGAGCGACAGCGGAGTAACATCGAGGAGAACGAGGTCGTCGACCTCTCCCGAGAGGACTCCACCCTGTATCGCGGCACCGAGTGCGACTGCCTCGTCGGGGTTGACGTCCTTACGCGGCTCCATTCCTATCTTGTCTTTTACGGCTTCCCTCACAGCCGGGATACGTGTCGATCCTCCGACGAGTATTATCTCGTCTATTCCGTCGACTCCGACGCCGGCGTCCTCTATCGCCTGGTCGACAGGTCCCATCGTCCTCTCGACGAGATCCTCTGTCATCGACTCGAACTTCGCACGCGAGAGATCTTTCTCTATATGCAGGGGACCCGAGTCGTCGGAGGCGACGAACGGGAGGTTGATCGTCGTCTCCTTACGGCTCGAAAGCTCTATCTTCGCCTCCTCGGCGGCGTCCTTGAGACGCTGGAGAGCCATCTTGTCGTCACGTAGGTCGATTCCGTGCTCTTCCTCGAAGTCGTCGGCTAGCCAGTCTATGATAGCCTGGTCGAAGTCGTCTCCTCCGAGTTCGTTGTCACCGCTCGTCGAGACGACCTCATATACTCCACCTCCGAGGTCGAGTATCGAGACGTCGAAGGTTCCTCCTCCGAGGTCGTATACGAGGACGGTCTGGTCGCTCTCGTCGTCGAGTCCGTAAGCCATCGCCGCCGCAGTCGGCTCGTTGACGATCCTCTCGACCTCTAAGCCAGCGATCTTGCCCGCGTCCTTAGTAGCCTGTCTCTGTGCGTCTGAGAAGTAAGCGGGAACGGTGATGACAGCCTTCTCGACTTCCTCTCCGAGGTAGTCCTCGGTATCGCGTTTGAGCTTCTGGAGAGTCATCGCCGAGATCTGTTCGGGGGTGTAGGTGTCGTCGTCTATCTCGACCTCGTAGTCCTCACCCATGTGACGTTTGATGCTCTGTACAGTCCTGTCGGGGTTCTGAACCGCCTGGTTCTTCGCGGGCTTCCCTATGAGACGTTCGCCGTCGTCGGAGAAAGCCACGACGGAAGGGGTAGTACGTTCACCCTCGGCGTTTTCGATTATCTCGGGGTCGCCACCCTCCATGATAGCCATCGCACTGTTCGTCGTACCTAAATCAATTCCTACGATCTTCTCGGTTGTCATGTTCTACTTACCTCAAGTTATTACTCCCGTTATTTAAAAACTTTGGCAGTTTCTTCTACTCGTCGTCGCCCTTCGCTACTGTGACCTTCGCGGGACGGACTACCCTGTCCTCCATCACGTAGCCGTCCTCGTAGACGTCGACTATCTCGCCCTCCTCGTGTTCGTCGGAGTCGACACGCATCATCGCCTCGTGTACCTCGGGGTCGAACTCCTCCGTGCCTATCCTCTCGACGCCCTCGGATTCGAGTATACGGTCGAGTTCGTTGTTGACCATCTCGACGCCCTCACGTATGTCGCCCTCCTCGTCGAGAGCCCTTTCGAGGTTCGACTTCACAGTCAGAAGCTCCGAGACGAGGTCGACTGTGGCGTACTTAGAGAACTCCTTCTTCTTCTTCTCCGCCCTCTTCTTGTAGTTCTGGAAGTCCGCCTGTACCCTCTTGAGACGGCTTTCGAGATCCTCGATCTCCTTCTGTCTCTCGTCGAGCTTCGACGAAAGCTCCTCTACGGTCTCCTCCTTCTGACGTAGCCTCTGTCTTAGTTCGTCGGCGTCAGCGTCTTCTAAGTCGTCGGTGTCAGTGTCAGTGTCAGTATCAGCCTGAGTTTCAGTGTCTGAGGAGCCCATCGAGTTAGTCACCTTATTAACCATAGCTTTCCGTCCCAGTCACATAAGGGTTCTAATTTGCTACAGCATACGCCGGAACTCCCTCAGACGCGGGAACTCCAAGACTTCGCCTTTCTGCTTCTCTACTGCGACCTGGAACTCATCGAGGTCGCGTACGAAGGGACTCATTAAGTCGGCAGAAGACATCTCGTTTATGGCGACCCCCGAGAAGAGAGGACTGAAAGCGGGGAGCATCAGCACCTTCGACGACTCGAAGTCGCCGTAGATGTAGCAGTTGGTCTTCTCCATCTCTATCTCGACTGTCGGATGGTCGTGCCCCACGACATAGAGGTCTGCGTCGGGTAAGTCGGCGGGGATCGTGTCGCCGTGTGTGAATACGACCCCGGAGCCCGCCTCGTAGAACCTGCGTGTCTCTACTACGGAGTCGAGCATGCTGTCGTGGTTACCCTCGACGAAGACGACCTCGGCGTCGTATGACTCTACGACAGCCCCGAGACGTTCGACCGTCTCTGCGTTGTCTCGTATCTTCCCGAAAGAGTGGAGGACATCGCCGTTGAATACGAGAGTCTCGGGATCGAACTCGGCGAGTACGTCCCTCAGCTTGTCTTCGAGTGTCTCCGACTCGTAGAGAGGCATCGAGATCCCCTCGTCGTGTGCCTCCGCCTCCCTTCCGACGTGGAGGTCGCTGACTCCGACAGTCTGGGTCTCGGGGAGATAGACGGAGTCGTTGTAGAACTCGACCTCGACGTCTCCGATTCTCATTCTCGGAAGTACCTAAGATCTGTGTACGTATCCGTCTTCCGCGTTAGGGTTACGTTACGCCGACTTCCCCGCGAGTACGTCTAAGACGTCAGTGAGGAGGTCATGAACCTCGGGCATCAGACGGACGATGACCGCCGTGATACCTATGAGGACGACGACGCTCAGAGACTGTGAGATGACCTTGTCAGCCCAGAAGAAGCTCGCGTATCCGTAGGGCTCGCCCATCATGCGGCTTATAGTCTCCTCTGCGAGAGGGAACCACTGGTAGCCGTACGAGGTCGTGATGAAGGCGTTCCTTATGAGGTTGAGGACGTATATCGAGGGTATCGAGACACCGAGTGCCTTTATCTTCTTGTCGAGCGGAGCGTCGACTGCGGCTACGACTCCTCCGAAGATAGACATGCTTCCTATTCCGGTACACGCGAGAATTATGTAGGTGACGTAGGTCTCTCCGGTCGCGGGGTTAGTGGTCACGAATGTGTTGACGACGCCGTCACGTGTAGTGAGAGTCGTCTCGACTCCGAGTATCTGGAGGAGACGGTACGACTGTCGCGCAGTGTGTTCTATGAGTGCCGCCCTGAGAGGGTCGACGAATGCGAACGGCAGGTATATGAGACCCATAGCGGCGACTGCGTGGCTTAGCTTCACGAGCGAGTCACGTTGGTTCGTGTATATCTCGTAGGCAACATAGACCGAGACGGGGAGTGCGACTAAGACGAGTATGCTCTTTATGAAGCTGTGTGTCTCCTGGTAGTAGACGGGAAACCGCATCATCCAGTAGGCTCCGAAGGCTATCCATCCTCCGGCGGCTAGCTCGTCGGACCAGTCTTCGAGTACCATGCCGGCTAGGAAGAGACCTATCGAGACCCATATCAGAGGACCGACCATATAGAAGACTTAACACGTACGGATAAAAGCTTACTGGCGCGGTAGGTGGCGTGTTAACTCTTCCCAAGACTTATAGGATGTCGAGCCGAATTACACAGTTATGAGTCTGGGACAGAAGGGAAGAGAAGGTTCGTCCGGACGTAGAGGCTCGCGCTCGGGGTCTGGAGCGCTGAAACGTGCGGTCGGTCTCGTGAGATACCATCTACGGAACTGGCACACGATGTACGTCGAGATGTCTGTGGACGCGGTTTCGGGCTCGGAGTCTGACTGAACCCGTCTGTACCGAAGTAAAAGTGATAGGGGCAGAGGTCTGGACTGGAGCCCTCTTGTTCTGGGTTCAGGCGTCACGGATGCATAAGGACGGGAGCCGACCTACCACGGCTCCGGTCACCACAAAGAGCCGACGTGGTATAGTTATACGTAGTACAGGAGAATACCTGACCCTTCAGGGTCAGGATGAATCCGTTCTCGAAGTTACCA
>JAXIOF010000106.1 GCA_034190545.1 Candidatus Afararchaeum irisae
TCAAACATGCCGTAAAACAGTAAATCAAGCTGCGTATGGCGATTCACCAAAGCCGAATACAAGGAAAAGGACTGCCGAGACTAGGAAGCCGAGGACACCCATCCCTGCGCCTAATACACCAGCGGTTCTTCTACCTGCCATCATCGCCATCATGGAGCCACCGACTTTCACGAAAAAGACGAGCGCGGGTATTATCATGTATATGATTCCGATAACTGTCGCCTTGAGCCCCTCGACGAGCAGGTCTCCCCAGTCGTCGAAGCTCGGCGGTCTCTCGTCGCCCTCCACGGTTGTCCTCAGAACCCTGACGTAGTATCCCGTGACTACGAAGATAGGGAGTATCAGAAACCCGAGTATCGACATTATTCCGCCTTTGACATCCTCCCGCGCCTAAAGACGTCTCCGAGCGAAGCTCGGATGGCTCGTGAATCTTCGATTCACGAACGCGGGAATCCCGTCACGGGATTTCGGGCTTGCGCCCTACAGGTTTCAAGACGCATCGTTTTCCAACGTCGTAGGGTGGGTTTCACCCTCTGTTGGAGTGTCTTGTGGCTGTGTCAACTCAGTCCCGTCCTCCACCGAGTCATCGCCTCCGGTCTTTTGCCAAAGGCTCTCTCCGTGGAGGTAGCGTAGTGCTATATTCGTTGCACCGTTCACGTCGGCTTGATACTCGGATACCCAACAGTCGTCGTTGGTACATCGGAAGGTAGCTTGGTGCGGTCGAGTGCCTTCTTCACCGCAAGCGTGACACCGCTTGCTGGTGTTCTTCGGGTTCACCGTCTCGACAGGTATCCCCTTTTCCTCCGCCTTGTACCGTATCTGAGCGTGTATCTGAGCGAACGCCCAACCGTGTAGACGGCGGTTCATGTACGCGCCATAGTCCATGTTCTCACGGATATGCGTGAGGTCTTCCAGAACGAGTGCGCTGTCCTCGAACCGTTCGGCGTACTCCACGACACGGCGTGTAACCGTGTGTATGATGTCGTCTATCCGCCTCCATATCTCGTCTCCGCGTTCTTCAAGTAGCTTCTCGGAGCCACGCTCTTGTAGGCGTCTGCTCGTCGTGAAGTATTCCTCTCTCAGTTGGCGCACCTTGCTACCTTCGTCGCTGAAAATCTTAGGTGCAGTAGGAGAACCACACTCGTCAAGGTGACACACCGTGGCGAGTGCAGTTTCTCCTATGTCCACACCTATCGGAGTACACGATTCCAGAAATCTCTGATTTCTGTTGTAGTCAATCGAAGATTGACGTACCTCCGAAACATCGGTTTCCTCAACCTCCCTGTGTGCGGTGAGGTGAAGATGCCACTCGTCCCCACGCGGGAACATACGCACCTCACCAAGCTCCGCGCCGTCATTGTGTAGAGCTTCTATCCAGTCGCGTTGTTCGGGGTTGATGGTCACGGGACACCAGAGGTGGTAGTCTTCATGATGAGGTATCTTGACGTACCACTCTAAGGCGTTCTGAGGCTTGTGGTCTATGCGGATACCCTCGTTCGTGAAACGTACAGGGTGTCCGTCGTCTAACTCCTGTGTTCCGTCACGGACGAGTTGAGGGACATACTTCTTGAGGGCGTTCTTGGCGTACCCCGAAAGGTCGTACTCCACCACTACGTCGTTGGCTTCGGACTGTGTGGAACAGTCTGACGTGAAGGTATCGTTCAACGCCTTCTGGTACTCTTTGTACGTCTCACGGAACTTCTCCCGCTTGTGAGTGTTCGGGTCGAACAGCTTGACTTCAAGCGTCTTCGTGACCTCTCTACTCATACTTCGTCCTCCTCGTGTCGTCCCGAGAAACGCATCACGTTTCTCGTGTGCCAAACAGAACTCATGAGTTCTGTTGACGCCGTATGTAGTCCTGTATGGTGTCGCTTGATACTTCTCCGGCGGAGCCTACGTAGTAGCCTCTTGCCCAGTTAATCTTCTCACTTTCGTCGTCTGCATAGCGGTAGTTGTACTTCCGCGACGAGATGCCTTTGAACCAGTTAACGAGTAGCGACGGTTCGTGTTTCGGTGGCGCACTCACGAACGGGTGTATGTGGTCGGGTTCTATGGTCAGGTCGATTATCTCAAGACCCTTGTCGTCGGCTATCTCGTGGAAGATGTCTTCGACACGGCTTGCTACCTGACCTTCCAGTATCGGCTCACGGAACTTGGGCATCCACACTATGTGGTAGTTTAGGTTGTAGGTAGCGTGCCGTGTTGTCTTTGCCACACCGTACACTATATACGCGGTGTACTTAGGCTTTGGGCATCTCGTGAATCTCCTGATTCACGATGGTACGAAAATCAGAGATTTTCATAATAGTGTGAAATCCGGCAGGTCTACGCAGTCCGTAGGTTAGGAGTGTTGTCGCTTGACCCCCGTTCGTCAATCTTCGATTGACGTGCTCGCTAATCACAGATTAGCGAACGCCTGAAGACGGGGGTATGCGCTTGACTATGTATCATTAGAGCATGTCAAATATCGTATATCCCTCTACTACGGCGACGGTCGACACAACGAAGAGAAGAGTGCCCCCTACGAATAATCCCAAGTTAGCCGACTCGTTGGCGGCTCGAACCCATCCAAGCCTGTATTTCTCGTTATGAATAGGTCGGAGAGGTCGAATACCCATAGGCGTCAGAACATCCCCAATCAAATGAGTTGTAACCCCAAAGAACCCGAGAAGGAAGTGAAAGACGAACGTCGCTTCTATCGACGACAGACCTATACCGAGGTCTATACCGTTTTTGAGTATTCCCTGCTGGTATAGCGCGACGGATATGAGCACTAAAGCTACGACGAAGAGCTTGAACGTATCTCGTCGGGTTCTCGTCCATCTCCAGTTGATGTGGCTGACTGTCTTCACCGCGCCGTAGCTCGCGAGAATGAGATACACGAAACCGAGACCGTACTCCGAAGAGAGAGCCACAGACACGCCGCCGAGAACTACGCCTACAAAGATACCGAACCAGACGGTATGTGTGATACCACGGTGTGAGATCGGCGTGTATTCCTGTAGTACTATATCTTTGTCAGGGAGTGTCTGTAGACTGACTAACGATAAAGCAAGGATTATCGGACTCACGACCTGTCCAGGGGCGAAAAAGAAGAGTAGAGGAGAGCTTAAGAGATACACGACCCCGATGTGACCTCGGTTTCTCATATAGATATGGAGATGTTGAGAATATATAAAAGAAGCCGTGGCTTGAGTCCACGCACCCTCCTCGTCACGTCTGTCGACCTCTACCTGTCGCCCTCTACCGCTGCTACTCCGCCACTACTCCGCCGCCACTGCCACCAGACGCTCTCCGCTTCGCTCCGAGCTTATGGGAAGCCCGTCTGTGTCATAGACAGTACCGGATATTCGGAGTGTCATAGACTGACTGGATACCCTGTCTATAGTCTATAGAAAAGTGATATTCGAGAGTGTCATAGACAGTACCGGATACCCGTCTCGTGTCTGTGTATTGTATATCGGATATTCGAGTTCACATAGCCAGAATTGATATTCAGGCTCAGGCTCAGGCTCGGACGGCGTAGTCGATGACGTACCGTAGACAAACCCGATATTCCGTCGTGAGTCGTGAGTCGTGAGAGACGCTGTATGAGACAGTACAGGACGTCGAGAGAGAGAAAATAGAGAGGGTAGGAGATTAGAACGTTACTGTGGACGTCGTATCGTATTGAACGTTCTGAGAGCCGTAGACTAAACAGAAAGCCGCGATAGAAGACGTGAGAGACGCGTACAGAGAATAGAGACAGAGTCGGAGTTCTTGTTCTGAGTGTCCGAGAAAAAGAGACGTAGACTGCGCGAGAAAAAAGTATCAGATCAGAAAGTTAGATTAGGGATAGACGCTCGCAGAGACGTACAGACCGAACTGCGTAGACGTAGACAATGCCCGGTATCCCGTTCTGTCTTAGACTTAGAGAGACTGGCGTCCCGATCCGTGTCTAAGTAGTGTAGTGTAGTGTAGTAGAGTGTCAGTTTACTGAGAAAGCTAGTGCTGTTGTGTTCGAGGTGGAGCGGCGTAGACATGACCGAGTCAGAGAGTTAGAGTGACGGGACAGGCTGTCTTAGACGTAGACCCGAATATCACGTTCACGTGTGTCTATGTCTAAAGTTGGTATGATAGAATAAGGAGACGAGGACAAGAGGAAGCTGCGTATGGGTTCGAGATCGAAAGCTAAGCTAAGAATAGACCCGAGTACTCGTTCGAAGCTTGGAGATACGAGAGATCGAGAGAGACGTAGACAGACCCGAATATCAATTCTGTCTAAGCTAAGACTGGACGTCAGATGTTTAAGCTGAGACAGGATGGGGGACGCGGCTCGTGTCTATGGCAGAAGCGAATATCGGGTGTGTCTTTGATTGATGGAATATCAGGTATTAGATTGTGGGCGGGCTCGCTCGAATCTCTATACGTATATTATCCGTATATTATACACCGATATTATGCACTCCTATACTCTATATGTGATATTATACGCATACTCTATACACTCATATAGAATATACGCGAGATTATACACTCATATCTACTCTATATGCTGTATTATACACGGGTTGTATATTCTACACGGGGTATTATACGTGTGTATGCCGAGTTTTCGACCCCTTGTATAGACCCCGTATGTCGTTATACACACCCCGAGTTTTCTGTGTATATAGAGTTGGAGAAAGTGTCGAGATGGAGAGAAACGCGACTGACGTGTGGTAAGCTGCATATATGCTTCTCACACCCTGTATATTCTATGTGTCTCCGTATACCCCCGTATAATAATATATGTATACTACACGTTCTTTTTTAAGGGCACTTTTTCTACATAACATCGGTACTTCCCAATCGGTAATTGAGAGTAAAAGATAAAGCGTTACTCTGATTGAGGAGAATGTCTGGTTCGGTAAATATGATCAAAACACCAGAACCAAACGGTGTACTTACGGACTCAAAGGTTAAAGAATTAGCGGAAGACGTAATTGGAGAGCTACCACTCCCAGGAATCGAGGGATCTCCCCTCGATTCCGACGATATCTGGTCTGTTGTTACTCTCGCTTCAGTCAATCAAACCTCTGTCTGGGAAGTCTGTAACAACAATAACTCTACTCCTTGTGACGATACTGTCCTAGAATGGCTACATACTCTCAACCGAGACACTCTTGAACTCAGTTCCAACCTCTTGTTCATGCAGCTCGCCACGACGATCCTCGACCCTGACAGGTCGAGGATCGTCTCAATAGACTTCGTCGATAACCCATCCGTTCTAGTTTAACGGCACGTGCCACTCCCATCCGGTGATTAGATATCG
>JAXIOF010000107.1 GCA_034190545.1 Candidatus Afararchaeum irisae
TTCAGCTTTTTCAGGGGCATTTGACATCTTGATCAGCTCCTCCTCTAGCTCTCTGTGTCTCTCACGTATCTTCTCCATCTCGTCAGGATGGCGGTAGTAATACGCTAGAGCTTCGTGTACTTCATCGAGTCCTAACTCGAGCTGATCGGCTACATATTCTGGGGACTCACCGTTTTTAATAACCATATCGGCTATCTGTATCACCGAGACACGTCTACCCTCAAGACGTGGCTCACCTCCGAGTGTGTCTTCAGTCTTTACAACTGTCATTCTACCACCATCCACACGAGAGAGTTACCGACTAGCTTGCTCTTCACACGTCCGTCTTCTTCGATCTTCCGAAGACGATAGTCGGCGTTTTGACGTGAGCATCCCACAGTATCTCCTATCTCTTTCGTAGATGCAGGCTCATTCTCACGTATAGCATCTATAAACTCATTGTCGGCAAATGACGGTTCGAATTCACCGGTCGAAGATCTTTGTCGTCCCATTATACCACTAATAGATCACCCATCCACTTAATCATTATCTCCATAGCAAAAGATACCAGCAAGATAAGGGTGAACTACCCCTGCTACTCGCCGCCGTTGGCGGTGGTTCGAGAGAGCGGAGCTCTCTCGTGATGACGAGACGCCATTGGAGTCTCGAACCACTTGACCCCTAGGTGAGCAAGGGTGGAAAACCTTTTCATACGTTGGCAAAGGTTAAGTTGGTACGTTCAGTATAGCTACTAATGACTGAGACACATTTCCAGCAGGACTCCGAGACCGGGTTGATAGAAAGATCCTATGACGACGAGGGGTTCCTTAACGCAGTCAAAGAGAATGATCCCGCTACGACGAAGGAAGTGATGGACGAGGTCGGATGTTCTCGCAAGGGTGCGATTTACAGGCTGCGCAACCTCGAAGAAGAAGGGGCGATAGAGAGCAAGGAAGCCGGCTCGTCGCTGGTATGGATGGTGGTAGAATGAGCACCGAGGTAAAACGCCGTATAACTCTGACACACGAAGACGGCGTCTGGGTAGCCAGAGACGAAAAGAAAAACGTCGCTTCACAGGGCGAGAGTCGCCAAGAGGCTCTCCAGAACCTCGACGAGGCAGTGGAGCTTCACGAACGAGACAGCGGATCCGTGTCCTGGGACGAGGAGAAGGAGATGCTCGAAGACCTCGGGCTTGACCCCGACGATGTCAAGAAGTCTCGCGAAGAGAATGACGAACTTCCCGAGTTCATGCAGTAAGTAGATGGTCACTCGCGACTTCTCCGGACTTGACGTCGTCAAAGCTCTCACACGGAACAACTACCGAGTCGTCGACCGGGAGGGGAGCCACGTCAAGCTGCGGTACGAACACCCAGAGAACGAAGACGACGTCCGCGTCGTCACAGTACCTCAGAAAGACCGAATACCTACTGGAACACTCCACGACATAGCCGACCAGTGCGGTGCCGACGACTTCGAGAAGTTCTGTGAATGGATTGACGAGAGCCGATGATGAATCCGAGAAGACATCAACACCAGAGACAGTATCT
>JAXIOF010000108.1 GCA_034190545.1 Candidatus Afararchaeum irisae
TCAATCAGAGTAACGCTTTATCTTTTACTCTCAATTACCGATTGGGAAGTACCGAAAATTTGCTTGGACCGTATCGAGAAACTACGTTTCTCGAATGCTCCAAAACATAGGTTTTGGACCGGCGGGGGGCGTGACTATAACCGTATTGTGTATGACCGCGTTCCGACTCATAAGTTTAGGAGCTCCTTCCTCGTCCGCATCTTCTCGCGTTCGTTCCTCTTGTCGTAGTGCTTCTCAATTACGTCAGGAGTAGCGTCGACACGGTCTGAGACTATCTCCGGAGGAACGTTCTCTTTGAGATGGTATGTGATAGACGAGCGTCGGACGTCGTGAGGAGACCTCGAACTAGGACAGTGACTAAGCTTATCGCGGCTCGTCCATTCACACGTCTTTCGCTCCTTGCCATGTGGACAGTCATCTGTCCAACACGGAAGTGAGACCCTATACGCCGCAGTTCTGTATGGAGTCTTTGTCAGCCTTCCTTCTGTACTTGTTATGAGAGGATGCCTTCCGTAGTCGTCCTGGACATCATGGCGGTTCTCCTCGATGTAGTCCTCTATAACCTGAGCGTAGAAGTCACCGAGAGCAAGATCTCGTTCTGCACTTTCACGGTTCTTGAGGGGTGTGTCTGTGCTTGGACGGTGGCGTATCTTCAGACAGGGTTCATCGGGATCGAAGTCACCGACGTCAAGAGCACGTATAGTCCCAATACGTAGAGCACCGTGCCACATCAGGGATATCATCACGTGCCTACGAGACGCGTACTCGTAGGTTTCGAGTTTATCGAGTATATCCCTAACGCGTTCTTCGGCTATCTTACTGTCCTTCGTTCCATCCTCCACCTCAGGAATCATAACACGTTCTCGCATCCCCTTCTCAACACCATCGATATTCGCACAGTATTCGAGGAAAACTCGGAGTGTGGTGAGATTAGACCTTAGTGTGACGTTTTTGACCTTACCGTATCCGTCCCCCTTGCCCTTCTTGCACCACTGTCGGTACCGCTGGAGATCTCTCCCGGTCAGTTCGTTGAGGTTCTTTATACCTCTGTCCTCACACCAGCTCAGAAAAGCATCGAGACGAGTCTTCTGCTTCCGTAACGTCTCCCTACTGAGCTCGTCCTCTCGGGTATCAAGATACATCTCAACCCCTTCCTCAGGTTCGAGAGGCTGTAGTTCACTCATCCGGAACCACCCCTTCCACTGTCCCGGCTATCTCTGAGGAGAGAGGTATTCGTACCTGTCGTCCGTTTCTGTTAGTTCTCTTTTCTCCTTCTGTCGGTTTCTGGGTTCGTATTTCGTGTTTCATTGTGGTCGTCTTAGACGACCCATCAGAAGGAGTAGAGTAACCCAAACCATTAATTGGTCGAGGTTCTAAATATGGGTGTATCTATACAACCCCTTCTGATGGGGTATTTCACCGACCCTCGAAAGATGCCGTGCTTTGGTAGGGCGTGGGCATCCGGGGGTCAGGTAGCTTTTCCCGCGATATTACCACTGTGTTTGTTATGTCATCCTGAGTGTTACTAATGAGATCCCATGGTTTATACTTTATGTCTGAAACGGGGTTTCAGTCCGAACAGAAAAGCTAAGTTAACAGGCATTGAATAGCCAATAGTGTCACGCGGAAGAGACAGGGAGTTGACGAAAGAGGAAGTCCTGACCCTCATGAAAAGCGGAAGCCGTCCGGTATGGACGGCGTCCCAGATAGCGGAGCATACAGGTGTTAGCAAGACTACGGCAAAGAACCGTCTTAAAGAGTTGTCTAAGGGGGAGAAGATAGACTCGGTAAAGGTCAGTAATGCCACAGCATACTATGTTGTAGGCATAGAGACAGAGCCCAACCAAGAGTTATCAGATGAAGAAAGAGCACGTAGATTAGTCAAGGAATACTGGGAAGGGCGTCTGGTCGGAGGAGTAAAAGATATGTCGTGTGTCTATACCCACGACGGAGAGAAACTGACCTCGGGCGATAAGGCATATCTCGTGGTTTATGGTGGAGATTTTAAAATGACACATCGGTTGAACGTCATATCATATGAGGAAGAAGACCTAGATAAAGTTCCTCCGGAAGGAGAGTTCACCGACAGGCAAATCAAAAGGAACGATCTATTTGGGGATATATCCAGTGCAGAGGTCGGTATAGGAGATTATAAAAACGCTTCTCACGCACTTCTAACCGCGGAGTTGGGTAGTAAATTCGCCGTACCTTTGGTTGAAGAAAAGCTTGGCAGATTCTTTTCAGGCATTTTGGATTTTCCGAAGGAGACAAAGTGGAAGTTCAAAGATGAAGAGAAGAATGTATCCTATCTCACTGTAGCGGGTACCGGAGCATACCTACTTCGACCGTGGGAGGATGCTGTTTTCCTAAAGAACGTAGAAGTGATAGATATGGATCTATCTGACGACTCAGAAGACGAAGAAGAGAGAATTTCCGAAATCCCGGACACAGAGGACATAGAGGAAAAGATGGACATCGAGGATCTTTTGACTCAAGAGGAAGTCGAGAACGCCGAGAAGTGATAGGAGGAGTTCTTCCCGTCGTTTTAAAATTCAAATTCCATCGTAGGGTCATAGGGAGATAGACCTCCCTCGTTGCTCTTCTCGTCAGTCTCGGTTTTAGAAGAGACTTTGTCTCTATCTGATATCTTCTCCTCGATAGTAATGAGGTCATCTTGTACCTTCGTTAACGTCTCTTCTAACCGGTCGAGACGTTCTTCGAACGATCCCATTTCCTCTTCGACGTCTTCTGTTTTAAAATTGGAACTATCTGCCGAAGGAATCTTTACTGAATGTCCACAATTAGGACATGTCGTGTAGTCAGTAAGACCTCCGGAGTAGTTCCAGCCGTGACCACAGCTATTACAGTTCAGTACGGTCATTTTACAAATCTATACACGTGCTCAAGATACTTAACTTGTCCATTAACCCAACGCCTTACAGCGATTTTAGAAATATGCCATCAAGCGGCGGGTAAATGGAGATTCACCTCAGTGTGTACGGTAGTCAATGTATTGAATACCAAAACCGGTACAGGGATGTTAGTATTACAAACAAAACCTTTGAACCGTAATCAGGTTTAGAAATGGAATAACACCATACAAAGACAGTGAGTTAGTATCAGACCTGAGCCTGCTTGTGCTCGTAGAGAATACCGCACGTCTTAGGTTAGATAGTAATTTAGTTGTGCTGGGTGGCGATCAGAGTGACTAACAAAACTGATAGAGTGAAGGAAGAAAGAGATTACTAATACAGCATCAATGTGTAATGGTTCGATAGAACCACACGAAGGCGGGTAATACAAAAGCCGATGTACAGCGGTTTGATACAGTATCAGATTCATCGAGTCCATAGAGGATTGCCAGACTCGTTATAACGCCTTTCTAATATCCCCAACTTCTAATACGGTCTACTCCAGTCTTATACTATCTAATAATCGGTACTTCCCAACTGAGTTAGCTCAGGGTCTTTGTTGAAGCCGGCTTGGAT
>JAXIOF010000109.1 GCA_034190545.1 Candidatus Afararchaeum irisae
AAGCGTGACTCAGTCGGTGATACTCAACACCGACAGACCCGTGATGGTCACCGGCACGAAGGAGTACGACGAGGGCGAGGTCTGAACAGGATCATTTCTTGACTCTCCACGTCGTCGAGTTACTCTCGCTCCACCTCTCGACAGAGAGTCTCTCATAGCTCTCGGAGATACGGCGTATGTTCGCGCCGACCTTCCTACTCGACATGCCGAGTTCGTGCGAGATCTGACGGCTCTTGAAGAAGACGTCGCCTTCCTCGACCATCTCCTCTAGGAGGTCAACGATTGCTCTCTGATCCTCAGTCAGTGCCATTATTCGCTTATCACATTTCTACCTTATAGAACGCCCCCGGATTTCGAGGTACCTACCACGGTACGACCACGCCGTCTGTAAGACGAGGAGTCCCACGACGACAGACGCGAAGACTACGTACTTACCCACGTCGTGTCCGAAGGTCAGCGAGTGTACAGTCGCAAACGCGAAGCCGGTGTATGCGAAGGCGTGGACTGCGGTCGGCGGAACCGTTGAGTCGAAGAGACGCGGACGTAGGAAAGACACGGCGGCGACAGCCGTAACGACGGTCGCACCGAAGCCTATCCCGATCCTCAAGGCACCACCTATCTCGCGCGGGGAGGCATTTTCTAGACTTCCTGTCAGAGCCATTTGAGCCACCCCAAGGGTCAGGGCGACGCCTTCGATCTGAGTGAGTATATGGAGAAGGACGAGGACTCCCGCGGCGTAGGCTAGCCATCGGTGGACTCCCTGGAGCCTGTTACGTATGAACCTCGGCGTGCCGCGTCTCGACAGAACTCCTGTGAGTGCTGCGAGGAAGAACGCCGTATATGAGTGTTCCATGCTCAATGCCCCGATAGTCCCGACGAGACCATCCTCGCCTTCTCCTCCTTCGTGACCTTCGCCTGCTTGCCCGCCCTCGAAACCTGACTCGGACGAGACGTTCGTCTCTTCGTGTGGCTCTCCTTCGTCTCCTTCGTCGACTTGTCTTTCTAACTCCTCGTCTCCTCTGTCGTCCTCCATCCCTCCTTCTTCGGTTGGCTGTGCGACAGTCCCGAGTGTAACGGAGGCTACGAGAAGGACGACACCTACTCCGATTATGACACGTCGGCTTCGGGTTTTCATGGACTCACCACCGTTAGAACTGTGAGGGCGACCGTGAGTAGGGTTGTGACCACCGCAACTGCCACGAGAGCCTTTCCTATACGCCCCTCTGTCTCTCTGTCTATTACTTGTACTTGTGTCATCGGACGGAAGTAGAGACTACATATAAAACAGTATTTTCCGAGATAAGTCCCGGATGTCTCCCGTGTCTCTCCCGGTTAGACACAGGGTTAGACCCAAATTCGTTCCGTGGGTCAGAGAAGAAAAGCGATCTAGTAGACCGACTCGATGATCTCTTCTACTTCGTCGGGGCTCG
>JAXIOF010000110.1 GCA_034190545.1 Candidatus Afararchaeum irisae
CCATTACCAACACCAGCGTCTCTATCGGTAAAACAGTTCCCTAGACACTATGAGACGGGATCTTAGCCTGGTACTTCGACTAAGTAGTTACTTAGCCTGTTAGCTAAGAGATTTGACAGGGTATTTTTGGAGACATAGGAATTATAGCTGATTACCCACCCCTTCGTGACGAAGAAGTTTCAATCTCTTCTGAGTTTTCTAACCTTCTGAGACGCCGCAAACAGTAGAAAACCCAGAAGAGGGACTGAAACCCAAGAAGTTAAGCGTCGTATATTCCATCTCTTTTTCCGAAGTCGGTTACATATAGGACGTCTTTGGTCTTATCCCAGTCGACTAGGACGCGGTAATCCCCGACACGTATACGGTATCCTTCATCTCCTATGAGAGGTTTGAGATAGTGGTCAGGGTTCTCTGACACGTCCCGTATCTTTGACTTGACACGTTCTTTTTCATGGTCGTCGAGATCGTTGATTCGGTCGAGGACGGTCTCGGCTACGTGTACGTCTGTCATGACGCGTACGACTCAGACTTCTTCTAATGGTACGGTGTTACCTTCTTCTATGTCGTCACGCGCCTCCTCGACTCGTTTCTTAGCTTCTTCCGAGAGACGAGGTGCTACTTTAGCCCACCACACTACGGCACGAGCACCGGCTTGTTTTCTCCCGACAAGTCCGTCTTCCTTCATCTTTTTTAGCCTGTAGGTAACTGTACTCTTGGTTATTGGTAGTTCCTCAGCAAGCTCGGGTGCAGTCATAGGCTCTCCGGTTCGGTCGAATATTTTGAGTATATCTTGGTCTGTTACTTTCTTCTTGAATTTTCCTCCTTTACCTCGGGGTCTGTCGTTGTCTTCAGTCATATTTCCATCTTTGTAATGAGGCGAGTTAACCTTTCTGTACGTACCATGGTGGTACGTGTCGGAAGGCTTTATTTCGTAGAAGGGCAGCCGAGTAGGTGGAAAATACCGACAGATACGGTCTTGCCGGAATAGTCAGAACTCAGGTATATGACCCAACCGAAGAGTCCAACGGCTAATCTAATCGAAAGACGTAGAGATGAAACTTCTTAGAAACCGAAGTAAGAAGTACAGAGCCGAACTCAGCCCCAGTCCTCGTCTATGTCTACGTGAGTGAACTCCTTCGCGTCGTCTCCTGTGTAGTCGGCGACTATCTGCCCGTCACCCTCTATGTAGTACTTGTAGGTCGTGAGTCCGTCGAGACCCACGGGACCTCTCGCGTGTATCTTGCCGGTGCTGATACCGACCTCGGCGCCTAATCCGTACCTGTATCCGTCGCTGAACCGTGTCGAGGCGTTGTGGTAGACACTCGCCGAGTCGACCGACGTCATGAAGTCGTGTGCTGTCTCGTGGTTCTCGGTCACGACGGAGTCTGTGTGCTTCGATCCGTAGGTGTTGACGTGGTCGATAGCCTCGTCAGACGACCCTACGACCTTGACCGAGATTATGAGGTCGCCGTACTCAGTCGACCAGTCTTCGTCAGTCGCCTCCTTGGCGTCGATGACCTCGCGGGTCGCGTCGTCTCCTCTGACCTCGACGCCGGTCTCCTCGTACCTCTCGGCTATACGTGGCAGGAACTCTTCGGCGACGTCGCCGTGGACGAGGACTGTCTCGGCTGCGTTACACGCCGCGGGGTACTGTACCTTCGAGTCGTAGGCGATATTTACGGCGTCGTCGAGATCGGCTTCGTCGTCGACGTAGACGTGGCAGATGCCCTCGGTATGTCCTAAGACGGGTATCTTGGTGTTGTCCTGTATCATCTCGACGAACTCGGTGCTTCCCCTCGGCATAACGAGGTCTATCGAGTCGTTCATTCCGAGTATCGTCTCGACGTCCTCGCGCGCCTCGATTAGCTGTGCCCAGCCGTCGGGGACTAGATCCGGATCTACATTCTCAGTAGCGTCTCTTATGGCGTCGAAGAGTACCCTATTCGACTCCTTCGCCTCGCTTCCTCCCTTGAGTATCACCGAGTTACCCGAACGGAGACACAGAGACGCGATCTGAGGAAGTGCGTCGGGTCTCGACTCGAAGACAGAGCCGACGACTCCTATAGGAACTGTGACCTTGTAGAGGTCGAGATCTTCGTCGAGCTCTCTCGCGGAGGTCGTCTCGCCGAGAGGGTCTTCCTGTTCGGCGACGCTTCTCACCATCTCGGCTATCTCCTCGACCTTAGTCTCCGAGAGCTTGAGACGGTCGACGAGAACCTGACTGTACTCGCCCTTTTCGAGCATCTCCTCCGCCTCCTCGACGTCGACGGCGTTGGCTTCAAGTATCTCGTCTGTCCTCGCCTCTATCTCGTCGGCTATCGCCCTCAGAGCCTCTGCCCTGTCCTCGTCGGACGTCCTCGCGAGCCTGAGTGCGGCTTCCTCGGCTTCCTCGACCTTCTGTTCGGTGGGTACCTGTTGGCGTACTGTCATTGTTGTGTATTAGCTCTCTACCTGTGTATCCTTTTCCCTCTCATCCCTATACTACTCGTCGTTACCGTCTTCCTCGTCTCGGTTCACGGGGAGGAAGAGAGTCCCTACTACGTCGCCCTCGGCTATCCGTTCGAGGACGTCCTCTTCGGCTGACCCCGCGATCACGGCGGGAACCCCTCTCTCGTTGACCTTCCTCGCGCCGTCGACCTTCGTCTCTATGCCTCCGAATCCACCGCTCGAAGTCTCGTCTACGAGTTCACGTATCTCGTCGAAGTCCTCGCCGACCTCCCTGACTATCTCGGCGTCTGGGTTCTCCTTCGGGTTCTCGGTGTAGACTCCACCTACATCTGTGAGTGTGACGAGTAGGTCGGCGTCGACTCCCGTGGCGATAGACGACGAGATTATGTCGTTGTCGCCTATCTTGATCTCCTCGACAGCTATCGCGTCGTTCTCATTTATGATTGGTACGACACCCCAGTCGAAGAGTGTCTCGACCGTGTTTCTGAAGTTGGTGAACCTGTCGGTGTCGTTGAGATCCTCGTGAGTGATGAGTATCTGCGCGACCTCGACGCCGTACCTCTCGAAGCTCTCGGAGTACCGTCTCATGAGACGGCTCTGTCCTATCGTCGAGGCAGCCTGTATGTCCTCTATCGAGTCGGTGGGATGGTCGACACGTCCCTTTCCCGCGCCGACTGCGCCCGACGATACGAGTATGACCTCCTTTCCGCGTTCGACGAGATCCATGAGGTCGTCGACGAGCTTGTCGAGCTTCGAGTCATCGAGGTTAGAGTCTTCGTCTGTGAGCGAGTTGGTTCCCGCCTTGACGACGACCCTCTTCGCGTCGGCTGCGATACGTCTCGCCTCGTCGGCTTCCGTGTGTACCGTCGCTCCTCCGTCTGTACTCCTCGTTTTTTGTATATCGCTGTCTTGCATCTTATCTCACCCGTTCTGAATCTCGTCTGATATCTCGACGGATCGCTCCTCGGCTGCCTCTACGGCTTCCCCGACCTTCTGACTCACGTCGCTGTCACGCAGAACCTTCATTCCCTCGATAGTCGTGCCCCCGGGGGAACAGACCGCGTCTATGAGGTCTTCGAGGTCGCCGTCGTGTCTCATTACAGTCTCGGCGGCTCCCTTGAAGGTCTGTGCGGCGAGTCTCTCGGCGTCTTCGTCTTCGAAACCCGACTCGACACCCGCTTCTGCCATCGACTTTATGAGGTAGAAGACGAAGGCGGGTCCACTTCCGTTGATCGCAGTCGCGGCGTCCATCAGATCCTCATCTATCTCGACGAAGCTCCCGAGGTCGTCGAGGATACGACGGAGTTCGGGGGTCATACCGACGTTCGAGGCGACTGCCGCAGCCATCTCACGGCTCTCGGCTGCGAGGTTGGGCATCACCCTGTAGACCTTCGCATCGGTTCTGTCTTCGAGGTACTCAAGCCTGACTCCCGCGGCGAACGAGACTAGAGACTGGTCGGACGACAGGTCGAGCTCGTCGAGGACACCGCCGATGTCGCCGGGCTTTACCGAGAGAACGACTACCTTCGAGTCGCCCGCCTCGGATGTCTCTGTCGTAGTCTTAGTCGTCGACGCGTAAGCCTCGGCGTCTTCGAGCTTCGGTGGGTTCCTGTCACAGACAGTTACCGAGTAGCCACCGGCTTCTGAGAGTCCTTTTACGACTGCACTTCCCTGGTTTCCGTACCCTATGACGCTAACGCTAATATCTGAGGTCATGTTATGTTTGAGATCTGTATTAATTAGTTCAGAAGACCGCCTACCGAGGAAGACGGGGTCTTGGCAGGACGGGAGCATCCGAAGAAAGAGGAAGAGGGGGCACACGGCTCGGGAACAGAGAGACCGTTCGTCTAACTGTCCGTATCCAAGTCGCCGTGTCCGTCTGAGTCTGCATTTGACTCAGAGACGGCTCCTTGAGTTATAAGGCTTTTCGGTTCTCGTCTGTCGCACCGTACCGCACACGTATCGACCCGAATCCGTGTGTCGGCGTGCGTTTCGACTCTGTGTCAGAGACAGTCGTCGAGGTCGACGGGCTCCTCTGTTCTTATCCATGCGAGCGGGTTCTCAGTCTCGTAGAACATAGTGTCTCCCGACTCGGTCTCGTAAGACTCGACCTCTCTCCGGATGTCGTCTTCGGGTGCGTCTCTCGAATCGGAGCTATCGCGGTTATCGTTAAATCCCCCTACGGACATTCTTGTGATTCCCCCACGTCATAGATAGGCACGCCCCTATATAATCCTTGTGAACAGTTATCAGATCAGATCACTTGTACATCTTCTCGTCGAGATCCGGGAAGTCGATGTTCGAGTCGGCGAAGGCTCCCCTGACACGGCTCTCATAGAGGAGCATTCCGAGGTCGAGGACTGCCTGCGGAGGAACCCTGACGTCGTCGTCGAACGACGACTCGCTCCAGGAGTTGTACTCCTCGACCACGTCCATTGCGTCCTTGAGACTCCTGAGCATCAGCGACTTGTATCTGTCTTTCATTAGATCCGTTTAGCCGTCGGGAGCGTGACCTCCTCCCCGTCGTGAACGACGGGGCTTCCCGTACCGCAGCGGTGGGAGATTTGCTGGTTTGCAGACGCGTCGCATGACGAGCCTCCTGGCGGGGCCATGCCGCCGTTACTCCTATCTTGTGAAGGATTCGGAGTTACCGTGCGTGGGAATCCAGCGGTCCGAAGGGGATTCCTTCAGACGTAGATGCCCGAATCCGATATTATCCGTTTACGACGGCGGCAGGACCGCCTCGGTGTAGGTCATGCAACGGGCTGCAGAATAATAAATCTCGGGTTGCAGCATCGCTGTCGGGTGTTTCTCGGAGCGGACGCGATTCACTCCCGCCCTGCTCAGTCCTCGGTTCCGACTGAGCGTCGGAACGCTCGTCCTTCGCGGAAAGGGCGGGATTCTCTCGCTGAATCAAGATAGATAACTGTCGAATGCTTATCCAACACGGACGTGACGACAGGACTAAGGGCGACGTTCTCTTCGGTAAGAACAGACAGAGTGGTAAGATGGAAACCGATCTAACAGACAGTCAGACGAGGGTTCTCGAGGCCGTGTCCAAAGAAGGCGAGACGACTGTAGACGACCTCGCCGACGAGACGGGTCTAGGAAGAGGTCCTGTCGAACAGGCGGTCTTCGACCTACAGGGGCTGGGACTCGTCGAGGTCGACGAGGAGACCGAGGTCAGGTACGAACTCACCGACGAGGGGGAGGAGTACGCCGAAAACGAGCTTCCCGAGAGACGTCTCCACAGCTACCTCGTCGAGGAAGACGGTGCTGAGATGTCGGAGCTACAGGAGATCGACGGCTTCAACGTCGGAATAGGACATCTCAGGAGTAAGGGCTGGGCGGAGATAGACGACGGATTCGTAGAGCCAAAAGACGCACCCGAGGGCGACGACGAGAGAGGACTTGAGACTCTATCCTCGGGCGGGGAGATAGACGAGGAGAATGGCGAGGAGCTGGAGAGACGTGGTCTAGTCTCGGATAAGACGGTACGGACTGTCACAGTCGGTCTCACACGTGAGGGCGAGGAGGCTCTGAGCATGAGCGAGGTGGATTCGGGAGCCGAGAAGGTCGGAGAGCTGACACACGAGATGCTCGCGACGGGAGACTGGAGGGACAGGGAGTTCGCGTCGTACAACGTCGAGGCGGAGCCTCCGGAGGAGTTCGGAGGGCGCGAGCACATACTCAGACAGCTCGCAAACCGTGTCAAGGAGGTTCTGACGAGCATGGGGTTCAAGGAGATGGAAGGACCCCACGTCGACTCGGAGTTCTACATAAACGACTGTCTCTTCATGCCCCAGGATCATCCCGCGAGAACACACTGGGACAAGTTCAACATAGAAGATCCGAGCCATGTCTCCGACCTTCCGGATTTCGCCGACGATGTCGAGAGGATGCACCACGAGGGAGCCGAGGGAGGAGAGGGCTACCACTCCGACTGGGAGAGAGACGTCGCTCGGCGTCTCAACCTGAGGGGACACACGACTTCTCTGACGGTACGTTACCTCGCACAGGATCTCGAACCCCCACAGAGATTCTTCAGCGTCGACAAGGTCTACAGGAACGACACACTCGACCCGACTCATCTCCTCGAGTTCTACCAGATAGAGGGCTGGGTGATGGCACGTGACCTCTCAGTGCGTGACCTGATGGGAACCTTCGAGGAGTTCTACAACAGGTTCGGAATAGAGGAGATAGAGTTCAAGCCGCATTACAATCCCTATACGGAGCCGAGCTTCGAGATATTCGGCGAACATCCCGAGACGGGGGAGCTCATAGAGATAGGGAACTCGGGAATGTTCAGACGTGAGGTACTCGAACCCCACGGTATAGACGACGACGTCGAGGTCATCGCGTGGGGACTCGCTCTCGAACGTCTTCTGATGCTTATCTACGGATTCGAGGACATACGTGACGTACACGGAACACTCGCTGACCTGGAGCTTCTGAGGGAGGTGCCCGTACTATGGCAGTAATAGAGATAGAGATAGACGAACTGAGGAGACTTGTAGGGAGAGAGCTATCGAAAGACGAGGTCATAGACGACCTCTTCGAGCTGGGTGTAGAGTTCGAGTACGAGGAAGACGGCACTCTCGGATTCGAGGTAGTCCCCGACAGACCCGACCGTCTGAGCGTCGAGGGTCTCGCGCGGTCGCTGAGGTACGACTACGGGATAGACAAGGGTGTCTACGTCCCCGAGACGACCGAGGGCGACCTGACGGTACGTGTCGACGACTCCGTCTCGGAGGTACGTCCCTACGTTACCGCCGCGGTCGTGAGAGACGTCGATCTGAGCGGCGGCGTCTTGGACTCGATCATACAGCTTCAGGAGAAGCTACATTCGACAGTCGGAAGGAGACGCAACAAGGGTGCGATAGGAGTCCACGACCTCTCGATGATAAAGGGGAACGAGATACTCTATAAGGGGGTCGACCCCGACGGCGAGAGCTTCGTGCCTCTCGACATAGGCGAAGACGGCTCCGAAGAGAAGAACCTGAGAGAGATGACCCCGAGAGAGGTCATGGAAGACCATCCCGTAGGACGTGAGTACGCCTCTATACTCGAAGGACACGACCGTGTCCCCGCGATCTACGACAGCATAGGTCTCTTCTCGTTCCCGCCCGTCATAAACGGACAGAGGACACGCGTGACCGAGAGGACACGTGACCTTCTCATAGAGCTAACGGGAACCTACGAGTGGACTATCGACAAGATGCTCAACATACTCCTCTACGCGCTCGACGCGAGAGGGGGACAGATAGAGGAGGTCGAGGTCGTCTACGAGAACCAGCCGCGGCGTCTCAAGCCCGACCTCTCTACGAAGACGAAGTCGGTGACACACGACCGCATAGAGTCGGTTCTCGGAACAGAGTTCTCGGAGGACGAGGTCGTCGAGTACCTCGAAAGGTCGGGTATGGAGGCGACACCGAGAGACGACGGCTACGGTGTCAGAGTCCCGCCGTACAGAACCGACATCAAGCATCCCCTCGACGTCATAGACGACATAGGACGCGCCTACGGATTCAACTCGATGGAGCCGAGGTACCCCGACGTCTCGACGGTCGGTGAGCTATCCGACTCGACACGTATAGAGAACGCCGTCAGGAAGCAGTTAGTTGGGCTCGGCTTCCAGGATCTACTCAACTTCGTCCTCACGAGTCCCGAGTCGAACTACGACGGCATGCGTACCTCCGAAGGCGAAGGCGAAGGCGACGACGAGGTGGGATTCGAGGACTGTATACGGATAGAGAATCCCTACAGCGAGGACTACTCGATGATGAGAACGTGGCTGCTGCCGTCTGTCATCGAGGTTCTGTCGAACAACACCCACCGTGAGTATCCCCAGAACCTCTCTGAGATAGGAACAGTAGCCGAGAAGGACGAGACCGGCGAGACAGGTGTCCGTGAGACCAAACACGTCTCCGCGGTCGTCTGTGGAACCGAAGCCGGCTACGAGGCTGCGAAGGCTCGTCTCAACTCGCTCGTCGACGACTTCGGCTCCGACCTCGAAACACCCGCGACTCACCATCCCTCGTTCATAGACGGTAGATCCGCGAGCGTCGTGATCGACGGTGACGACGTAGGTGTGATAGGCGAGATACATCCCGAGATACTCGCCGAGAACGAGATTACGATGCCTGTGGCGGGATTCGAGTTCGAGTTAGACGCTCTGCGTTGATCGGTACTAACTAATACGCTCGACTCCGTCTTTGTCCTAATGAAAGTAGATGTAGCGGGAGTCGAGTTCGACAGCCCGGTTCTTCTCGCGTCGGGTATACTCGGCTCCACGGGAGAGTCGCTCAACCGTGTCCTGAGAGAGGGCGCGGGGGGTGTAGTGACTAAGAGCGTCGGAACCGAGGTGCGTAAGGGACATCCCGGACCCAACGTCTTCGCCGACGACTCGGGCGAGTACGCTCTCAACGCCGTCGGTCTCTCGAATCCCTCTAAGGAGTTCGACGACGAGGTCGAGAAGGTCGAAGGAACCACTGTCGTGAGCATATTCGGAGGCACAGCCGAGGAGTTCGCCGACCTGGCGTCACATTTCGAGGAGTACGCCGACTGCCTCGAACTCAACGTCTCGTGTCCCCACGCAGAGGGCTACGGTACTGACATAGGAGCCGACCCCGATCTGACACGCGATGTGACGGAGGCTGTCGTCGAGACGGTCGATGTTCCCGTCTGGGTCAAGCTCACCCCGAATGTCACTGACATAGCCGAGATAGGTCTATCCGCCGAGGAAGCGGGTGCCGACGCAGTCGTCGCTATAAACACAGTGGGAGCGATGGCGATAGACACTCAAACCGCGTATCCCATACTCGGAAACGGAGAGGGGGGAATGAGCGGCTCGGCTGTCAAGCCTATCGCTGTGAGATCTGTCTATGAGCTCTACGAGGCTCTCGATATTCCCATCGTGGGAGTCGGCGGGGTGTCGTCGCCCGACGACGCGATAGAGATGATGCTCGCTGGAGCGTCACTCGTCGAAGTGGGTACGGCGGTGAAAGACGACATCGGCGTCTTCGACGAGATAAGCCGAGGCATAGACGAGTACTCCGACGAGAAGGGCTGGAGCCACGACGAGATCGTCGGAAAGACACACGAGGTAGTCAAGGAGGCTGAGGAATGAGACCCATAGATCTCGAAGTTACCGAAGTTATCGAGGAGGGAGACGGAATAGCCACACTCAGATTCGACAGGGAGTTCGACGTCTCGGCGGGGAACTACGGCATGTTCTGGGTCAGAGGAGTCGACGAGGTTCCGATGAGCTTCTCGTACCCCGACGGCATCACGGTTAGGGCAATAGGAGAGACGACCCAAGCTATGACAGAGATGGAGGTCGGCGACTCGCTCGGCGTGAGAGGACCCTTCGGAGAGAGCTTCGACCTGCCCGACTCGGACTCAGGAGAGGTCGTGGTAGTCGGAGGCGGAACCGGAATGGCTCCAGTGGCTCTACTCACCGAGGAAGCGGCTCGTGAGGGTCTCGACGTCACGACTCTCATAGGCGCAGCGACTGCCGACGAAGTAGTCTTCGAACAGCGTCTCTCGTCGCTCGACGGCGTCGATGTTAGAGTGGCGACAGACGACGGAACGAAGGGGCACGAGGGATATGTGACTGAGCTTCTCGACGGCTACGACGCCGACGACGTAGATATGGTCGCGTCGTGTGGTCCCGAGCCGATGATGGCGAAGGTTCTCGAAAGATACGACGAGGAAGACGTCGAAGTTCGGTTCAGCCTCGAAAGGTACATGAAATGCGGGATAGGGATCTGTGGCTCGTGCTGTATCGACGACACGGGATCACGTGTCTGTGCTGACGGTCCAGTCTACGACGGAGACAGCCTGAGAGGCGGCGAGTTCGGAGTCTACCACCGCGACGCCGCGGGAAGGAAAGAAGAGTTTTGACCTTCGAGACTCGAAGAAGACAGTAATGCTGGAAGCACGTTTCGAGTTCGACGGCGAGGTGTACGAGGGCGTCGTAGTACAGGACGAGATTCTGACCGAGGACGCCGAGTTTCCGATAGGCGAAGTCGAGATACTCCCTCCGTCAGTCCCTTCGAAGGTCGTCGCCGTCGGAATGAACTACGCCGAACACGCCGAGGAGCTCGGATCAGAGGTTCCCGACTTCCCGCTTCTCTTCTTCAAGCCACCCAGCTCTGTCATCGGACACGGCGACGTAGTCGAGTATCCCGAGACCACCGACAGGCTAGAGTACGAGGGCGAGATAGGTGTCGTAATAGACTCACGGTGTAAGGACGTCTCTGTCGACGAGGCAGCCGAGTACATACGGGGATACACGTGTGTCAACGACGTCACGGCACGTGACTGGCAGGAGAAGGAGAGCCAGTGGGCGCGCGCTAAGGGCATGGACGGCTTCTGTCCAGTCGGACCCTTTGTACAGACCGACCTCTCTGACTCTATCGGCGTAGAGACAGTAGTCAACGGCGAGGTGCGCCAGTCGGCGAACACCGACGACACAGTCTTCTCGATACCCGAGATAGTCTCGGAGGTCTCACGGTTCATGACACTCGAAGAGGGAGACGTCATAGCCACGGGAACCCCCGAGGGCGTCGGGGAGATAGAGAGAGGCGACACCGTCGAGGTCGAGGTCGAGGACGTCGGTACACTCTCGAACGAGGTGGTCTGAGGGTGGCGAATCCGCAAGGAAGAAAGGGGGCGTCACGTGAGCGTGAACTCGTCGATATGCTCTGGGAGGAGGGCTTCGGAGTGATTAGAGCCCCCGCGTCTGGAAGCGCGACACAGAGGGCTCTCCCCGACATACTCGCGGGCGACGGGTCGAGGTACATCGCCGTCGAGGCGAAAGCGAGCGCGAAAGACGTCGTCTACATCGACGGCGACGAGATAGAGTCGCTCCGTGAGTTCTCCGACAGGTTCGGCGCACGTATGCGTGTGGGTGTGAGATTCAACAACGAGAACTGGTACTTCTTCCATCCCGCTGACTTACATATCACAGACGGCGGCAACTACCGCGTCAAGAGAGAAGCGGCTCTGAGAGAGGGCGAGGACTTCGAAGAGCTAGTCGGAAAGACGCGACAGATGCGTCTCGGAGAAACCGATGACGAGTAAAAACAAACGGATACTTATTAATCACCTCTCGAAGTCTTCCTTACCCTTACCGCCCGACATCTTTACTGTGTGAGCCTCACACGGTTCGAGGTCGTCTAGCTTCGTCTCGTGGTAGTCGCAGTAGGGCGACGACGTACCTCCGTCCTCGACGTATTCGAGATATATACAGTTGCCGCAGTACCTGTCTCCCGTGAACCCCGAGTCTGTCGGGACGTTGTCGAGAGAACGCGGCTCCTGAGCAGGCGACTCGAACTCGGGCTCGGTCTCTGTCGCCGAGGTGTCGTCTCCGAGTATCTCGGCGTCAGTTCCGTCTCCTCTTCCACCGCCTCCACTTCCACCTCCGCCGGATGTCGACGACGAGAGGGATGTCGAGAGGGACGTCGAGGACATATCAGAGACAGCCATCGATCCGAAGCCACCGCTCCCCGAGTCGTCAGTCGTGGAAGCCGCCGACTTGACCGGCTCGCCTTCGTCCTCGTCGGAGTAGCCGACAGAGATCGGCTTCCCAGGCGATGAGAGCTCTATCCTGAGTTCGAGGTCGAGTATCGACTTGAAGAGCGCGAGGAACTCGATTACAGAGCCGCCGCCGTAGACTAAGACGACTGTCCACGTCAGGTCGGTGGGGTCGCCGTGCCACATATGGGGATAGACGTAGGTGAATACGAGTATTCCGACGAAAGACGTTCCTACACCCACGAGGGCTATCCTCCTGTCCTCCCACGACGCCGGGAGTACCGTGAATATACCGAGGAAGGTCACCGGAACGCCTATACCCGCGAATATACCTCCTATCCCCCACTGTTCGGTCGGGTTCGAAGCGCCGAAGAGACCCCCCACGGTCTCCGAGACGCTTATTATACCGCCGAGGAGAACCAGGAACACCCCGAAGCCCACGAGTCCTAAGCCGATGTACAGACGTCTCTCGGTCTCTATCTCGCCGACCCTACGTCTGTACTTCTCTCGGATGCCCGCCATGTGACTCAGTAGTATACGAGGAACAATAGTCTTTCGCTCATTGTTAACTAAAGTCGGAGTTTGAGCCTGAGCAAATGCTTTCAAGCCTCGACGGTATCTAAGGACATGAGACGCAGAGAGCTACTCGGAGCCATAGGAACCGTAGCAGTTGCGGGATGTACGTCACTAGACGGCGGAGGCGGAGATGACTCCGGAACGCGAACGCGTTATGTGTCGAGTTCGTTCTCAGCCGCGTCAGGCAACTGTGGAACACAGACTGACGAGGAGCCCGAGGTCGAGTTCAACAAGAAGGATCTCACTGTTTCGGTCTCGGGTGTCCTCAACGGAAGAGACACGTGTGAGACGGCGGAGATAGCCTCGGCGGAGTACTCGTCCGACGACGACAGCTTCAGAGTCGAGATCGAGACTGTGAAACACGACACCGACAAGATGTGTGCCCAGTGTATCACCGAGATAGAGTACTCGGCGAAGTTCGGCTTTGAGGGCGGTCTGCCGTCGAAGGTCACAGTAGTTGAGTCAGACACCAACGGAACCGAGTCGACGACAGTTCTGCGGTCGGGCTCGTAAACCTCTAAAGAGTCGGCGTCCAACCTCGTGTATGGAGATAACTGCCGAGGTCATGAACGGCGACAGCTACGAGGTCGAGGTCGAAGACGACGCCGTCTATGCCGAGATACTCGACGAGGTCGGCTTAAACCCCGAGGGAGCCGTCGTCGTAGTCGAGGGGAGACCCGTACCCGAGGACGGACGCGTGTCTGAGGATATCGAGGAGGTGAAGGTCATGAGAACCGTCTCAGGCGGAAGAGGATAGTACTTCTTCGAGTGCTTCGAGTAAGACGGTGTTTTCCTCCGGAGTTCTGACGGCTACCCTTACGGTGTCTTCGAGACCCTCGAAGCTCGAACAGTCTCTCACGAGGACTCCGTTTTGGTGTCCGAGTAGCTCCTCGACTGCCTCCTCCGAAGACAGGGGTGAGACGTCGACGAGGAGGAAGTTGGTCGCCGACTCGGTGACTACCCTTTCCCCGAGTCTCTCGACGATCCTCTCTCGCTCCGACTCGATGGCTTCGACCGACTCCTCGACGTAGTCGGTGTGTCTCGCCGCCTCCTTTCCGACCTCCGCCGCGGCTGTGTTGACGTTCCACGCGGGTCTTGCCGCTTCGACGGCTTCGACTGTCTCGCCTCGTGCGACAACGTAGCCGAGACGTAGACCCGGAATACCGAACGACTTAGTGAGGCTGTGGACTGCGACGGCGTTCTCGGGTAGTTCGGGCGCGACGGACTCTCCGCGTGACAGGTCGATGAACGCCTCGTCGACTACGAGGTACGAGCCGCGGTCAGAGAGGGCTTCGGCGACTTCGAGAATCTCGTCTCTACGTGTCAGCTCGCCCGTTGGATTGTTGGGATTACAGACGAAGGCTACGTCGGGCTGGACTGAGACGACCGACTCGGTGTCTGGTGGTGTGCCGTATTCCACGACCTCGGCTCCGTGTAGACGTGCCTCCCTCGCGTACTCCGCAAAGCCGGGGGAGGGCACAGCTACGGTATCACCTTCGTCCACGACAACCGACGAGACGAGACGCAGTGCCTCCGCGGCACCGTTAGTCGGCACGACGTTGTCACGTGAGACCCCACACAGACGCGACAGCGACTCCCTCAGGTCGGAGTACGAGTCGTCGGGATACTCTCCGACCGAGTCGAAAGCCGACTCGTAGGCTTCTCGGAGTGCCTCGGGCGGAGGATACGGATTTATGTTGGCACTGAAGTCGATCACGTCCCCGTGGTGGCTCTTCTGTCCGCCGTGGAAAGCTCTTCCCTCCTCGATCAGGTCTTTCGTGTTCATGTTCATCTTCTGTTTATCCGTGGATGTCGGTGTTGTTGTCAGTGTCGTCTCGGATCATCTGTCTCGCCACCTCGGCGTCGTGGGCGGTGTTTACGTTGACAGCGAGACGTTCGTCGTCGGTAACGATACGTTTCTCACCGCCCTCCTCGCCTACTATGTTGAGACCCGTCGGAACCGTGCCGTCGTATACCTTAGAGTCGTCTACGTCGACCCCGACCGACTCACGGAGTCTGAGAGACGTAGCTACTGTCAACGACCTTCCGTCGTACTCCTCGAGGACGTCGTTAACGAGGTCGGGCTGAATAAGGGGAATGTCAGTCGTCACAGTCAGAACCGGCGTTCCGATCTCCTCGACGCAGTAGCCGAGGTCTTCGACGTATCCGTCTCCCGGTGTTGGTATCAGACGTATATCCTCGGACTCGAGGTAACGTCTTGTCTCGGGGGTATGTGGCGAGACGGCGACATAGATCCCGTCGAGACTCGAGGCTTCGAGTGACTCAACGACACGGTCGACCATCGGCTTTCCGCCTATACTCAGAAGAGGCTTCTCGACGTGTATGCCCGAACGTTCGAGACGAGTGCCTCTTCCGCCCGCCATCACAAGACAGTCGATACTAACACCCCCGCGAGGAGAGACGTGAGACGGACTACTTCGTTGGTCGCGCCGAAGACATCCCCCGAGACGCCCCCGAAAGCACGTCCCGAGAGCCAAGTCACGGATACTCCGGCTCCTAATCCCGCGAGTAGCGACGTTACACCGACAGTCTCCGAGGGGACGGCTGCGACGAGAACGGCTGCGAGGACGACTGAGACAGCCGCGTGCCACGGTGGTGTCGACTCGGTGTGGCGCGAGCCGTGTCCCTCGTGAGATGCCGTGGCGAGACAGATCTGTAACGAGACAGCCGTCTTCGCGGTGACCTCGGATACGAAGACGGCTGAGACAGCCGCAGGGAGACCGAGACCAGAGACTGAGGACGAGACTGCGTAGAGACCGACGGCATATACCGAGACAGCGAGGCTCCCTCCTATACCCGTGTCGAGATCCCTCATAGCCTCACGTCTCTCGCTCTCGGAGCCGTGTGCGGATAAGCCGTCGGCGAAGTCGGCGAGTCCGTCGGAGTGGTTTATGCCCTGTAATCCGAAGAGGGCTAATAAGTAGAGGAAGCCACCGACCTCGGGTGGTAGATCCGGATAGACCAGTCCGAGGACGGCTACCGACATCACGCCTCCGACCACACCTCCGACTACGGGAAAGACGAATCCGTTCGATGAGAACGCCTCGAAGTCTCTCTTAGACCTTCCGACGGGTATACGTGTCATCCAGCCGAGACCACCGAGGAACGCCCTTACTGTCTCTATAGTACCACGCCCCCTAATACGAGTGAGACTGACAGTAGGCTGACGACGACGACTCCTCCGAGCCAGACGGCTCTCACACCTTTCTCTACGTCCTCGACAGCGGGGTAGTCGGCGTCAGTCGCTCCGACGACGTAATGTTGGTTCTTCTCCAGACGTACCCCGAGACCCGCTCCGAGCGACGACATAGGGAGTCCCGAGTTGGGGGACGAGACCCTGTCAGTCTGTCTCAACGGAGAGGTCACAGCCTTTAGAGACGCTGTCGTGACCGCGAGGACGACGACTGAGAGACGTGCCGGCACGAAAGAGGCGACGTCGTCGGTACGTGCACTCACATATCCCGCTCTTCCCTCCGAGACGTATCCCACCATTGAGTCCGCCGTGTTTATGACCCTGTAACCCACGGCGGCTCCGACGCCGTACTCGACCCCTGCTAACGAGAAGACACCGAAGTAAAAGACGGGGGCGAGGAATCCGTCGACGAAGTTCTCCGAGAGGCTCTCGACGACAGCACTCCTTACCTCCCCGGGGGAGAGGTCGGAGGCGTCCCTTCCGGCGAGAGCACGCAGACGGTAACGTGCCTCATCGATGTCGTCGTCTGTGAGAGCCGTGACCTCGGTCGCCGTCTCGACGAACTCAGTGAGAGAGAACGTCGATGTCAGGAGGTAAGCTCCCAAGACGGCTGTGAGCCAAGACGGTGACACGGTCAGGACACCGACGGAGACGGCGACTGAGACACCGAGAGGTACCAGAAGGGTCGGAAGACCGTAGACCGACTCGAACCGCCAGTCACTCAGACGGTCTATGAGGATACCGACCCAGACCACAGGATGGAGCCTCTGACGTGGCTCTCCGAAGACAACGTCGAGGAAGAACGCGCCGAGGAGAATAGTGATAGTCATAGTGATAGTCATAGTCATCTCAGAATCTCCGTAGCCTCCGAGACTGTGCCGACGACGTAGTCGGGCTCATAACCATATTCGTATCCGTTTTCGTCGTCTCTCCCTTCGACGAGACACGTCGTGACGCCCGCTCTCTCGCCGCCTTCGACGTCGGCTTCTGTGTCACCTATATGAACCGCGTCGTCGGGTCTCACACCGAGTCTTCCGAGAGCCTCATCGAAGGGCTCGGGACTCGGTTTCCTGTGTCCTACCTCTACGCTCGAAACCCACGTGTCGAGGACTGTGTCGAGATCCGTCTCGTCCACCACCTTCTCGACGAGTCCCTCTACGCTCGCATTCGAGACTACGGCTGTCCTCGATACCTCCGACGCCTCCTCGACTGCTTCGAGGGCTCCGTCTATGGGACTCAGATCCGCGTCGAAGAAGACCTCCTCAACTGTTCGCCGTGCCTCGTGCCTGTCTACCTCACAGCCGAGTCTCGATAAGGTCTCGGAGACGTGGTCTGTAAGAGGAACCTCGACTTCACGCCTCCTCTCGTCGTAGACAGCGACGTACTCACGTCTGAAGTCGTCGGGAGAGACACCGAACGAAGACGCCGACTCAGAGATCGAGTCGAAGGGGTCGGCTTCGACAGTCACGAGAGTCCCGAAGAGGTCGAAGAGACACGCTCGCATCGGACGTAGATTCGTGTCTCGACGTCTTAACTCTTGTAGTACGGATCGACAGCTATATATCTTTTTAGGACGACCTAACTATTAAGTACCAAGTACCAGGTATGGGGTAGACTGACAGATGGAACACGACGACGAGGCACAGGTAAGACGCGGACACCGACGCAGAGACACGGCGTCGAGCCTCATCAGACACGGATTACTCTCTGACGGCTCGGCTGGTCTCAAGGCGGTGAGTCTGATAATAGGTATTCTCGTAGTCTCGCCTCTAGTCTGGCTCGTGGTGAGAGCCTCGGAGGTCGAGTACTCACGTGCGGTAGATCTCGTACTCAGCGCGTCGACTCTCGGTGTCTTTCTCAACAGCATAGGTCTCGTCTTCGGGGTCACAGTGCTCTCAGTTCTTATAGGAGTCCCCGCGGCGTTCCTGACTGTACGTACCGACGTTCCGTTCAGGAGACTCTGGACCGTCGTCCTGTCGCTCCCACTCGTCGTCCCGAGCTACATAGGTGCGTTCGCATTCGTCTCGGCTTCGAGTCCTCGTGGGTTCTTCGGATGGATTCCGACACCGTACGGCTTTGTGGGAGCTGTCGTAGTTCTGACACTCTATACTTACCCCTACGTCTACATAACCACGAGGGCATCGCTCAAGAGCTTCGACACCAGCCTCGTCGACGCCGCGAGGACACTCAACGCGTCGAAATGGGAAGCCTTCAGAAAGGTGACAGTTCCGCATATACTTCCCGCGGTGGGTGCTGGCTCGCTTCTCGTGGCTCTCTACGCCCTCTCCGACTTCGGGACGCCCGCCATAATGAGGTTCGACTCGTTCACACGTGTGATATACAACGAGTACAACGCTATGGGACGTAACTTCGCGGCTCTTCTCTCAGTACAGCTTCTCCTCGTGACCTTCGTGATACTCGGAGCCGAGTCCTACCTCAGCGCGAAGTCGGGTTCGGGGTCGGGAGGAAACGCACGGGGCGCGGGTGCGGGTGCGGGAGGCAAGAAGAAGACACGTCTCGTCTCACTTGGCGTCTGGAGACTGCCCGCGGCGGCGGCGTGTGGGTCAGTGGGTCTCGTGGCTCTCGGGCTTCCCATAGGAATACTCGTGAGCTGGCTTCTACGTGACAGTCCGTCGTACGCTTCGTCCCTCGCCTTCGAGGCTTCGTACGCATTCAACTCGGTCTATGTCTCGCTGGGTGCGGCTTTAGTCGCCGGGGTCGCCGCGGTTCCAGTAGCCTATCTCTCGGCGAGAGACGACTCACGGCTGTCGAGTCTGATAGAGAGATCAACCTACATAGGATACGCGACCCCCGGAATTGTCGTGGGTCTCGCTCTCGTCTACCTCGGAGTCCTGTATCTCAGACCTCTCTACCAGACAGTCCCTCTTCTGGTATTCGCGTACGTGGTACGTTTCCTTCCTCAGTCGGTAGGCTCGACGAGGTCTTCGGTTCTACAGGTCAACTCGAGCCTCCCCGAGGCGGCGAGAAGTCTCGGGAGGTCGAAGCTCGGAGCTTTCCTGTCTGTGACACTTCCTCTGATCGCCCCGGGAGTCCTGGGAGGTGCCGCACTCGTCTTCCTGACGACTATGAAGGAGCTACCCGCGACCCTGATGCTGAGACCCACGGGGTTCAAGACCCTGGCGACACATATATGGACTGTGCAGGTTCAGGGGTACTACGGATACGCAGCAGTCTCAGCTCTCATACTCGTCTTAATCTCAGGAGTTTCTATGATTGTAATGATATCACAGGAGGGATACGATGTCGAATAGAGGAAAACAGTACGGAAGTAACGGCAGAGAGACAAGGGGAGGTCATGGAGACGCCGAGACCGACTCGATAGAGATAGGTAAGACAGTACTCGAACTCGACGGTGTCTACAAGGAGTACGGAGACACTGTAGCCGTCGACGGTCTGACGCTGTCGGTACACGAGGGAGAGTTACTCACGCTCGTGGGACCGAGTGGTGGGGGTAAGACGACAACGCTGCGTCTGATAGCAGGCTTAGAAGAGCCCGACTCAGGAGAGGTACGTGCTGGGGGCGAGGTCGTAGCCAACCCCGAGAAAGGCGTCTTCGCGGAGCCCGACGAGAGGGAGGTGGGGATAGTCTTCCAGGACTTCGCCCTCTTCCCCCATATGACTGCGGAGGAGAACATAGAGTTCGGTCTCGACGGTGTTTCTGACGACGAGAAGGAGAAGAAAGTCGACAGAATGCTCGAACTCGTGGGTCTCGAAGACGAGAGACACAGTACGCCCGACGAGTTATCGGGAGGTCAGAAACAACGTATCGCACTCGCAAGGTCGCTTGCCCCCGAGCCCGACATACTCCTCTTAGACGAGCCTTTCTCGAACCTCGACGTCGGACTCAGGGTCGAGATGCGCGAGGAGGTCAGGAGGATTCTGAAGGAGGCGGGCGTCACGGGAGTATCGGTGACACACGACCAGGAGGAGGCACTCTCGATAAGCGACAGGATAGGCGTGATGGAGGAAGGAGACATAGCACAGGTCGGACGTCCTGAGGAGGTCTTCCAGAACCCCGAGTCGAGGTTCGTAGCGGGATTCTTAGGACACGCTAGCTTCATATCCGGAACCGTAGGAGACGGATCTGTCTCGACACAGATAGGCGAGATAGACCTAGACGTGATAGAAGGGCTGACCTCGGAGTACGAAGGTGCGGAGGTCGACGTCCTCGTACGTCCCGACGACGTTATGGCTGTAACACCCGACTCTGACTACGACCACGACCCTAACTCAAGTTCTGAGACTGACCCCGATAGCCACGACGCACATGGAGAGATAGTCTACAGACAGTACAACGGACCCACCTTCATATACAGGGTTGAACTCGAAAACGGCGACAAGATAAGATGTATGCACAACCACGCCGACGACTTCGACCTCGGAAGCGAGGTCGACATAAAGCTGATCTCCGACCATCCCCTGACGTGGTATCCGAGAGACGACTCCGGGGAAGACGGAGACTCGGAGTAGTCGGGCAGAAAGTATATCAGTCCTCCGGAACTAATATAACGTAGTTAAGGTGTTTTAAGGAGATAACTATGAGCGACACTTATCACGATGAAGGAGATGAAGGAGGTGGAAACGAGACCGAGGTGGTCGAGACTCCCGACTCAGTTGACGAGGACGGGTCTGATGACGACCTCCTCGGGGGTCTTGACATAGAGACTACCGCTGACATAGAGATTCCCGACAGCCTCATAGAACAGGTCATAGGTCAGGATCACGCCGTCGAGGTCGTAAAGAAGGCGGCTGAACAGAAGAGACACGTGATGATGATCGGGTCGCCGGGTACTGGCAAGAGTATGCTCGCGAAGGCGATGACCGAGATTCTCCCGAAAGAGGATCTTCAGGACGTTCTCGTCTACCAGAACCCCGAAGACGAGAATAACCCCAAGATAAGGACTGTCCCCGCCGGAAAGGGCAAGGAGATAGTCGAGGCTCACCAGGAGGAGGCGAACAAACGCGACCAGATGAAGACGATACTGATGTGGATTATACTCATCGGTGTCGTCGGCTATTCGCTCCTCGCGGGACAGATACTCCTCGGTATACTCGCCGCGGGTGTGATATTCCTCGCCTTCCGTTACGGACAGCGCGACTCCGACACTGTCATACCTGAGCTTCTCGTCGACAACTCCGAGAGAGCGAAGGCTCCCTTCGAGGACGCAACGGGAGCACACGCTGGTGCCCTCCTCGGAGACGTCAGACACGACCCGTTCCAGAGCGGTGGACTCGGTACCCCCGCACACAACCGTGTCGAGGCGGGTGCTATACACGAGTCTAACAAGGGCGTCCTCTTCATAGACGAGATCAACACACTCGACGTCCGTAACCAGCAGAAGCTGATGACGGCGATACAGGAGGGCGAGTTCTCGATCACGGGACAGAGCGAACGCTCAAGCGGTGCGATGGTTCAGACCGACCCCGTGCCGTGTGACTTCGTGATGGTCGCGGCGGGTAACATGGACGCGATGGAGAACATGCATCCCGCTCTCCGCTCACGTATCAAGGGATACGGATACGAGGTTCACATGGAAGACACCATAGAGGACACTCCCGAGATGCGCCGCAAGTTCGCGCGTTTCGTCGCTCAGGAGGTCGACAAGGACGGCGAGATTCCCGACTTTGAGAAGGAAGCCGTCGAGGAGATTGTCAGAGAGGCACAGAGACGCGCGGGGCGTAAGGATCACCTCACGCTCAAGCTCAGGAACCTCGGAGGTCTCGTCCGTGCGGCGGGGGACATAGCCAACGAGGAAGGCGCGGATCTCGTGACGACCGACCACGTCCTCGAAGCCAAGAAGAGAGCGAGGTCGATAGAACAGCAGGTCTCCGACCAGTACATAGAGAGGAAGAAGGACTACGAGATGACAGTCAGCGAGGGCGGAATGGTCGGACGTGTCAACGGGCTCGCAGTCATGGGAGACGACTCGGGAATAGTCAAGCCCATAATGGCAGAGGTCACCCAGGGACAGGGTGAGGTCATAGCCACGGGTAAGCTCCAGGAGATCGCACAGGAGAGCGTCCAGAACGTGAGCGCTATAATCAAGAAGTTCACCGGGAAAGACATCAGCCAGATGGACGTCCACATACAGTTCGTCCAGTCGTACCAGGGGGTCGAGGGCGACTCGGCGAGCGTGACTGTCGCTACAGCCGTCATAAGCGCGCTCGAAGACGTCGCGGTCGACCAGAACGTCGCTATGACTGGCTCGCTCAGCGTCCGTGGAGACGTCCTACCCGTCGGTGGAGTGACCTACAAGATAGAGGCGGCGGCGAAAGCCGGAATCGAGAAGGTTCTGATACCCAAGGCGAACGAACAGGACGTCATGATAGAGGACGAGTACAAGGACATGGTTGAGATAGTCCCCGTCGAGAACCTGTCGGAGGTACTCGACCACGCTCTCGTAGAGAAGGACGGCAGGAAGAAGAGCCTACTCGACAAGCTCAAGTCGATTGCGACCGACGCGAGCGAGACCCTCGAAAACCAGAAGGGTCAGGGACAGCCGAGTCCTCAGTAAAGTAGAGTAAGGTCTTCTTTTCGTCTCTCTTCTATTTTTAGCTGAATGTAGGGCGCTAAGCCCCCTTCCTCAACGAGTAGCACAGTCCGC
>JAXIOF010000111.1 GCA_034190545.1 Candidatus Afararchaeum irisae
TGGACTCGCCGGGATTTGAACCCGGGGCCTCTCCCATGCCAAGGGAGTGATCTACCCCTGATCTACGAGCCCTCTAACCCATACTTACGGGTGTCAGACCTTGAATACTTTGGTTTCATACCGGAGACAGACCTGTTTAAGATCTGTATCCGGTCTTCTGTCCCTCCGTTCGGTGTCAGACTGCGTCGTGCCGTGAGACTCTCGCCTCAGATACGTCTCAGGCTCTCGTCGGGATCTAGCTCCTCTACGAATCCCGCGAAGAGATCACGTGCATCTTCGAGATCGGAGAGACTCACGAGTTCGACGGGGGTGTGCATATAACGGTTCGGAATCCCGACGGAGGCAGAAGCTATTCCGCCGCGCGATACGTAGAAGGCGTCGGCGTCGGTGCCTCCACGTGTCATCATCGGCTCGTGCTGGAGTTCTATACCTCGGCTATCGGAGACTGTCTGGAGGTGTTCGAGGACACGGGGATGGTTCTCTCTCCCGTGTTTGAGCGCAGGTCCCTCACCCAGGTTTACCTCGCCGTGTCTCTCGCCCGTGAGACCAGGTATGTCGGTGGCGAAGGTGACGTCGACAACGAGGGCGATGTCAGGGTCGAGGTCGTAACCCACCATCTGTGCGCCCTTGAGACCGACCTCCTCCTGTACGGTCGCTACGGCGTGGAGTGTAACATCGAGTTTTTCGGGCTCGACCTGTCTCAGAACCTCCGCGGCGACCCAGATACCTATACGGTTGTCTATTCCGCGTCCCGCGACTACGTCGCCCTGGAGCCTCTCGAAACCGACATCGTAGGTCACGGGGTCACCGACTGAGACACCCGCGTCCTCGACATCCTCTCTGTCGTCGGCACCTATGTCAATCCAGAGATCTTCGAGATCGGGAACCTTCTCCCTGTCTTCGTCCTCCTGGAGATGTATCGGCTTACGTCCGACGACGCCCTTGATGTCTTCTCCGTCGTCGCGCGTGTGTACAGTGACGCGCTGTCCCTCGGCGACACCGGGGTCTATCCCACCGATACGTTCGACGTATATGTAGCCGTCGTCAGTGACATAACGCACCATCAAGCCGATCTCGTCGGCGTGTCCAGTCACGACGACCGAGGTGTCACAGCCGGGGTTTAGGGTCGCCGTCGTGTTGCCGTAGGCGTCTGTCTCGATCTCGTCGGCGAAGTCCTCGACCCTCTCACGCCAGTTTTCGAGGTTCTGAGTCTCGAAACCTGACGGGCTTGGGGTCTCTACGAGTCTTCTGAGGAACTCTAAGGAGTCGTCGTCCATGTCTGAGATACGGCGACTCACGTATAAAAACCACCGACGTGTCTCAGTAGAGAAGAAGAGCGACTGTCAACGATATAAAGATCACCTTGAGAGTCGTGTTGAGTATAATGACCTTCGAGCCGAACTTCGCTCCCCAGATACCGTACTGGAACGGGATCGACCGTCTGAATGTCGTGACTGCAAAAGAGACGATACCGCCTATCAGCATAGTCGCGACCGCCTGCCTAGGCGTGAAGGCGGTATCGAGCATCGGCGCGAGTGTGAGACTCCCGCTCGTGGTATCGATAGCATAGACGGCTATAACAGGAATACTCTCGCTCGGGAGACCCGTGACCTCGGCGATAGGCTGTCCGAAAGAGGTGAGAGACCTGACATCGTAGTTCTGAGTCAAGACGACGACTACGGTATAGATCACCGCGAGACGAGGGAGTATACTCCTGAGTGTCGAGGCACTCGATCCGAGGGCTTCGCGTGTTTTTTCTTTGGGTGTCCTCGTGTCGTCGTCGACATCGGTGTCGGTGTCTGTGTCGGTGTCAGTGCCAGCGTCGGTATCTACTTTCGAACCAGTGACCTCTGTCTCGTTCTCCCGAGATACATCGGAAAGGAGGAGTGCTCCCGCTGCGATTCCGACAGATGTAATCGAGAGGCTGATCGCCGCACGCGCCCCGACGTACATCAGCCCCACCTTGAGACCGAGTATAGGTATCAGAACTGGGGCGTAGAAAGTGAGTATATGCTGTGTGAAGCCGAAGAAGGTATTTATACTGACAGCGATCAGCGTCTCCGTGTCGTCTATCTTCCCCGACTCGCGGTACTCGGCGAGCATTCCGTAGCCAGCAGTCGTAGAGGCGGCGGTGGCGAGTATAGCGGTTCCGACTTCCTCGGGGAGGTTCGCCGCCTTAGTTATGGGACGCGCCACCGATGCTATGCGTTTTACGGCACCGAACTCGACGGCTATGTTAGCGAGAGACACTCCTACGCCTATCAGAAGGGCTATCTTGAGAACACGTGGAACAACCCTCGTGAGTACGAGTTCGACTATCGACTCCACGCCGTATATACGCTGAGAAAGACAAAAACTCCGTCGGTCTCCTCTTACTCTGATCTTCTCTACTCTTACTCTTCGAGAGCCTCTATTACCGCCTCGTCGGTGGCGTCTGCCTGAGTCGGACGTCCCGAGGCTTCGAGGGCTGCGTCGGGGTCTTTGAGGAGATGTCCCGTCGCGACCGATACAACAGTCTCGCCCTCGTCTATCTCGCCCGCCTCAATGAGGTCTGCGACTCCGGCGACCGAGGTCGCGCTCGCGGGCTCTACGCCTATTCCCTCTTCGGAGGCGAGTTTCGACTGGTAATCAGCGATAGTCTCGTCGTCGACCCACGTCGCGGTTCCGTCGGTGTCCTCTATCGCCCTTCCCGCCTTAGGCGCGTTGACGGGGTCGCCTATACGTATCGCCGTCGCCTTTGTCTCGGGCTGGTTGAAGGGTTCGAGAGGGCCGCCCTTCTTGACTGCGTGTGCGAACGGCGAGGCTCCTTTCGCCTGTACTCCCGTCATCTTCGGAAGCTCGTCTATGACCTCGGCGTTGTAGAGCTCACGGAATCCCTTATGGAGCGCGCTTATATTGCCCGCGTTTCCGACGGGAAGAACGACCCTGTCGGGAACCTCCCAGTCGAGCTGTTCGAGAACCTCGAAGGCTATCGTCTTCTGTCCCTCTAAGCGGTAGGGGTTGACGCTGTTGAGGACGTAGAAGTACTCCTTCTCGCCGAGAGACCTCACGATGTCGAGGCAGTCGTCGAAGTTGCCGTCGAGCTCTAAGACGTGGGCACCGTGCATCAGTGCCTGTGCTATCTTACCCATAGCGACCTTGTCCTGAGGCAGGAGAACCACTGCGGGTATGTCGGCTCCCGCGCCGTATGCGGCGAGCGCGGCACTCGTGTTACCCGTTGAGGCACATGCTACCCTCTCTATGCCGAGCTCTATAGCCTTAGAGACTCCGACTGTCATTCCTCTGTCCTTGAAGCTCCCCGTGGGGTTCATCCCCTCGTGTTTTATGTGTAGGTCGACTCCGAGCTCTTCGGAGAGCTTGTCGGCGTCGTAGAGGGGAGTACCGCCTTCCTGTAACGTCGAGTGGCTGTCGACGGGGAGAAGTGACGAGTATCTCCAGACTCCGAGGGGTCCCGAGAAGTCGGTTCTCGATGGCGTCACGTCGTACTTGACGTCTAAGAGAGCACCGCAGTCACACGTGTAACGCGGCTCGTCTCCCTTGTACGTCTCGCCGCACTCGATACACTCTAGCCAGCTCATGACAGATCCTCCTTGACCATGTCTACAACAGAGTCGAGAGCCTCGTCAAGCTTCTCCTTTTTGGGTCCTCCTCCCTGTCCGAACTCGGGTGATCCCCCTCCTCCGCCTCCGAGAGACTCAGAGAGACGTGAGGCTATCTCTCCGGCGTCTACGTCGACGCCCTCAGGCGATCCCACGACGACCTGGGCGTCTCCGTCTGTACTTGCAACGACTGCTACCTTGCCGTCTTCGACGAACGAGTTAGCCGAGGCGCGGAGAGCGTCTACGTCACCGTCTATCCTCTGTGTCACAACTGTAACTCCCTTGACTTCGGTCTCGTCTATCTCGCCGCCGCCTCCCGACGCACGTAGCTCGGCTATCTCCTTCTTGAGACGGTCTATCTCCTTTCCTCTCTCCTTCCACTCGTCGAAGAACCTCTCTGCTGTCTCGGGGACTTCGTCGGGTGAGACGCCTAAGACGTCGGCGGTCTCGTCGAGAAGCTCGTTCTCTTTCTGGATCGACTCGACTCCCTTCTCTCCCGCCGAGAACTCTATCCTCTCGACTCCGTCCTGTACACGTTCAGTTCCGAGTATCTTTATGACGCCTATGTCTCCTGTCCTGTCGACGTGGGTTCCTCCACACGCCTGTATGTCCTCACCGACCTCGACTATACGTATCTCCTCGCCCGGCGGGACACCTCCCTGGTAGAGGTCGAAGCCGTAGGTCTCCTCCGCCTCGTGTCTGTCTATCCACTCGTCGTCGACACGTATGTTCTCCATCACCCTCCTGTTCGCCTCGGTCTCGATCTCCTTGACCTCGTCGTCGGTGATACGTCTGTAATGTGTTACGTCTATACGTGAGCTCTCGACGCCCTTCTGTGCGCCCGCCTGACGTATGTGGTCGCCCAGAACCTCACGTGCGGCGTCTATGACTATATGGGTCGCGGTGTGGTGACGCATCAGAGACCGTCTCCTGTCGGCGTCTATACGTCCCTTGACTACGTCGCCCTTTCCCGGGTTCTCGTCTGTGTGGTGGAGTATCACGCCGTCGACCTTCTGTACGTCGTCGACACGTGCTGTCTTTCCGTCCCTCAGAACACCGTGGTCGGCGGGCTGTCCTCCTCCCTCGGGGTAGAAAAGCGTCTGGTCGAGGACGACTTCGTAACCCTCGCCGGATTCGTCCTCGAAGACATCGAGTACGACAGCCTCGAACTCGGTACGCTCGGGGTTATCGTAGTAGAGTGTCTCAGTCTCGGGGAGTCCCTCGACCTCTTCCTCTACGGCTCGTGTCTCATCTGACTCGGTCTCGGGAGCCTCGCCGCCTCTCTCCTCGTGGCGTCCGGCGACGCGTGAGTAGAAGTCGTCGGGTATCTCGACCTCTACGTCGTGTTCCTCAGCTATCTCCTCGACGGTCTCAGGCTGTATTCCGTGGGAGTCATAGAGCTCTATGAGATCGTCAACTGGAACCGGCTCGCCCGTTCCGGCGTACTCCTCTGTCGTCCTTCTCACGAGACGTTCTCCTCTTTCGAGTGTCTCTCGGTACTTCCCGACCTCTGTGTCGACTATGTCACGTATAGTGTCGCGGTCGCTGTATCCAAGACGTTTAGCCTGTCTGTCGACGAGCTCTGAGAGTTCGATCCCGAGTTCGAGGTCGTCCATCAGACGTACAGTCCGTCTCAGGACGAGACGTGCGAGGTATCCCGTGCCGACGTTACTCGGGACTATGCCGTCTCCGAGCATGTAGGCGAGTACCCGGGAGTGATCCGAGATAGCGAAGACGTTTTCGAGTGGCGTGAGTATCCTGTCGAGTTCGTCGAGCGTAATACCGACGTCGTCGGCGACCTGTTCCCTGACATGGCTCAGGTCGTCAACCTCGTCTGCGTCGAGCCTTCCGGCGAGACGCGCGACGTCAGAGAGTATCTCCTCCTCGTTTTCGGCGTGTTCTATCCCAGCCTCGTCTGTGAGATACTCTATCATCTCGGGATAGATAGCCTCGTAGACGGTCGAAGTTCCCTGACTCACCCAAGTGAAACGTTCGAGACCGTACCCCGTGTCGACTATGTAGTTGTCCATCTCGGAGTAACGGTTTCCGTCCTTCATGACGTACTCGCCGTCGTCGTCACGTTCGAGGTTCATGAAGACGAGCGTGGCGACCTCGACACCTCTCAGAATCACCTCGAATGCGGGACCTGCGTTTCCGCCTCCGACCCACGGCGACTCGACGTACGTAATTTCGTCCAAGGGCGCGCCGAGTGTCTCGAGGAGGCTGTCACAGTACTCGACTGTCTCTTCCTTCCAGTAGACCTCGCCCTCGTACGCGCCTCCCTCGGTACGCGAGTTGAAGGCGTGGTGTGCCATCATCTCGAATGCGAGTGTGTGACGTCCCGTCTTGCCGACGTTGTCGATGTCCTGCATACGTATACACGGCTGGGAGATACACAGAGGGTTCGCAGGAGGCGGTGTCTTGCCGCTCGTCACGAGAGGCTGGAAGTCATAGATCGACGCCTGTGTCAGAAGAACGTCGTCGCGCCACCTTGAGGCGTCTACGGGATAGGGCTCTATGCGTTCGTGGTCGTGGTTCTCGAAGAAGGACAGGAACTCCTCACGCATCTCCTCTAAGCTGTACTCGTCGTCGAATGGCGAGTTGTCGATGAAGGAGTAGTCCTCACACGGAGGCTCGCCACAGAGCTGTCTCGAAGAGTCGCGCGTCCAGAAGAAACGTCCGCAGTCGGTACACTGCTTACGGTCGAATCCGTTCTCCTCGAAGTAGTCGAGACGTAGAAGCTCAGATATGTCGCCGCCGTCACTCTTATCTCCGCTCTCGGCGGTCTCCTCGGCTGACTCCATCCCGCCGTCGGCGTCGATGTCGTGGTCGAACCCGTCTTCGAGACCTTCGGTCATGGAGGGTTCTAACCCGCGTGTTCGTAAAACGTTTTCTAAGCCTCTCCGACGCGCCGCGAAACAGAACTCACACAAGTCTGAGACACCGAGTAAGAAGTATGACCGACCTGAGGTTTCTCGGCACGGGTGCCGCGGTTCCGTCGGAGAGGGTACAGAGTGGCGTCTTAGTCGACGGGATACTCGTGGACTGTGGCAGCGGTGTCCTCCACCGTCTCGGACAGGCGGAGAGGGAAGACGACGCTACCTCCTTCGACGAGATAGAGGACATCTTAGTCTCACACACTCATATCGACCACGTCTCCGACATTCCGGCTCTGATGAAGGCAGACTGGATAGTCGGAAACGACTCCTTAAGGATTCACGGTCCACCGGGTACACGTGGGACGGTCGAGAGCCTCTTGGACGCCTACGACTACATGAAGGGACGCATAGACCTCGAAATCGAGGAGATACAGCCGGGTGAGAGCTTCGAAGCGGACGGAAGACAGATCGAGACTTACGAGACGTCACACACCGACGACTCGATGGGCTTCAGGATAGGAGACGTCGTCTACACGGGTGACACAGAGGTCATAGACGAGACAGTCGAGTTCTCCGAGGGCTGTGACCTACTCATACACGAATGTGCTTTCCCCGACGGGGTTGACGTCACGGGACACAGCCGTCCGTCGGACATAGCCGAGATCGCGCCCGACCTCGACGTCGGAGAGATATACCTCACACATCTCTATCCCCAGACGAGAGGGAAAGAACGTAAGATGAGACGTAAAGTAGCCGACGAGTTCGACGGCGACGTGAGCATACCCGACGACGGTGAGAGTCTGACGGTCTGACTTACGGTCGCGACTCGCCGGAAAGACGGCATCAGCCTCGGGTTTTAACCATCTCTATCACGTTTCTTAACTCATGTCCGTCATAGTCCTCGGAGGCACGGGCTTCGTAGGCTCGTACCTCGTGTCCGCGCTTGCCGAAAGAGGCTTCGACGTCGACGCCGCGTCGCGCCATCCTGAGACCACGAACACCGATGTCCCCGAGTCGGTCGGAACCGTGCGCGCAGATGTCTCAGACCCCGACAGCCTGGAGTTCGACGGCTACGACACCGTAGTCAATCTCGTGGGTCTGTCACCCCTCTTCAGCCCCAGCGGTGTGAGCTACCATCAGGTACATGTCGAGGGGACGAAGAACGTCGTGAAGGCGGCGGAGGACGCAGATGTCGAGAGATACGTCCATATGAGCGCGCTCGGAGCCGACCCCGGTGGGAGTACGGAGTACATACGTACGAAGGGAGTCGCCGAGAACTACGTCAAGAACTCGAACCTCGACTACCACGTCTTCAAGCCGTCTGTTATATTCGGTGACGGCGACGAGTTCATAAGCCAGTTCATCGATATAACCTCGAAGGCACCCTTCTTCCCACTCGTCGGAGGCGGAAGGACACGTTTTCAGCCAGTCTATGTAGAAGATCTCGCCGAGATGATGGCGGACGCCGCAACCGGAGAGGTGGAAGCCGACGGAGTCTACGAGATAGGCGGTCCCGAAGTTCTGACACTCAAGGACGTCGTGAGCCACGCCTTCAGGTACAACAGAAAGAAGCCGCGTTTCGTGCCCGTCCCGATGGCTGCGGCGAAGGCAGGTCTCTCAGTCGCCGAGATGATACCGTTCGTCTCGGTGGGACTCGACCAGTACAGGTCGCTCAAGTTCGACAACAGTACCGAGTCGAACGACGCGCCGGAGTTCGGCTACACCGACGACGAGCTCACTAGCTTAGGCGAGTACCTCGGTGTCGAAACGTAAAGAAAAGTTATTATCTATGTGGGACGTCTACAAAGCTCATGGAGAGCAAGACGGTCGATCCGGATCGCCTTGAGAGGGCGGGCGACTTCGAGATACCCGACGAACTTCGGGAGGCAGTAGACGAGGAGATCGAGTACCTCGAAGCAAACGGAAGAAACATAAAACGCGTCAGGCTGAGGGCTCGTGAGGGATCGAACGAGGTCTACCAGGCTACTATACACGCCGACGACGAGATGTACAGGATGTCTCTCGTCTCTCCCGACTCTAGCTACGTCTCACGTACTGTCTTCAGAAACCCCGAGTCGTTCGAGATAAAGGAGGAGGAAGAGGAGGAAGAAGCCGCTGAGGAGGAGGGTGGAGTCGAGGAAGACGTTCCCGAGGAGGAGCGCGAGGCGACCTACGAAATCGAGTTCGTCAAGGAGGGGAAGACTGTCGAGGTCAAGGGCGACGAGTACATACTCGACGCGGGAGAGGAAGCCGACCTCGACCTGCCCTTCGCTTGCCGAGAGGGGGAGTGTGTCGCGTGTGCGGCGCGTGTCGAGGGTGAGATAGACGAGCCGCGCGCCAACTCGATAAGCGAGGAGGACGAGGAGGAGGGCTACGCGCTCACGTGTGTCGCGATGCCGAGGTCGGATCTCAAGGTCTGGTCGAGCGAGAAGCCGTGAAGCCGAGTCCTTGTGACAATAACCCAAACCCCTTTTTATTAGGAGATACTACTCGAAGCTGTATATGAGTGATTTCTCGGACAACGTTGCAGATGCGGACGACGTTGACTCACCCGTCGACAGTGACAAGACTCCACAGGAACGTATAGAGGAGTTACAGGAGGAGGTCGAAAGCCTCCAGCGTAAGAACGAGAAGGTACGTGACGACCTTCTCGACGCTAACGCCGAGAAGAACAAGTATGAACAGAAGGTACAGCGTCTCAAGCACGAGAACGAGAAGCTCAAGCAGTCGCCCTTATTCGTGGCTACGGTAGAGGAGATTACCGACGAGGGCGTAATCATCAGACAGCACGGTAACAACCAGGAGGCACTCACGGAGGCACCCGAGAGACTGCGTGACGAGATCGATATAGGCACACGTGTCGCGGTCAACAACTCGCTCTCTGTCGTCGAGACACTCGAAGACTCGACAGACATGAGGGCACGTGTGATGGAGGTCTCCGAGAACCCCGAGGTGGGATACGAGGACATCGGAGGTCTCGACGACAAGATACAGGAGGTCTCCGAGACGGTCGAGATGCCTCTAAACGAGCCCGAGCTATTCGAGAACGCGGGGATCGAACCCCCGGGCGGCATACTCCTACACGGTCCCCCCGGCACGGGTAAGACGATGCTCGCAAAGGCGGTCGCCAACAGAACCGACGCGACCTTTATCAAGATGGCGGGAAGCGAGCTCGTCCACAAGTTCATAGGAGAGGGAGCACGTCTCGTCCGTGACCTCTTCGAGGTCGCGCGCCAGAAGTCGCCGAGTGTGATCTTCATAGACGAGATCGACGCAGTCGCCTCGAAACGTACCGACTCGAAGACGAGCGGCGACGCCGAGGTTCAGAGGACGATGATGCAGCTCCTGAGCGAGATGGACGGCTTCGACAGGAGAGGCGACGTCAAGATCATAGCCGCGACCAACAGGTTCGACATGCTCGACCGAGCCATACTCCGACCCGGAAGGTTCGACCGTCTGATAGAGGTTCCGCCCCCCGACGAGGAGGGACGTGCCGAGATATTCCAGGTACACACGCGTGACATGAAGACAGGAGAGATAGACTACGAGAGACTCGCACGTCTCACCGACGGCATGAGCGGAGCCGACATAAAGGCAGTCTGTACCGAGGCGGGTATGTTCGCTATACGTGACCGGAGAGACACTGTCGAGATGGGAGACTTCCTCGACGCCTACGACAAGGTACGTGACGACAAGAGCTCCGACGGTGAGTCGGGCAGGATGTTCGCGTAAGACAGTCTTCACGTCTCTGTCGGACAGGCTCTTTGTCTGTCGCTAGCTGGCTCTGTTTCTGGTTCATATAGAGGCAGCGCGGAAACCCACGGCTTTAGCCGTCCCCAGAACGCTTTGCGTTCTGGTGGGCTGCACAAGACCTTCGGTCTTGTGAACGTGGGAGGAAGCGCGCCACTTCTGAATCAAACCACGCATCTAGCCACGGCTGACTCCCCAACCTAAAATACAGCCATTAAATAATATAACTCCAATATTTGAACCGTGACGGTCGTCAGAAACCTCGAAATCAAGCTCGGCGTTGATAAGAACGCACACAGCGTTCTCGATGAGACGTTCGAGCAATTCCGCCAAGCCGCGCAACACGTCGCGGACTACGGCTGGTCTGACGACCCCACCGAAATAATCGACAGTAAGTCAGAACTCCACGACGCCACGTACTCCGACGTACGTGAAAAGACAGACCTCACTGCAAACCACGTCCAAGCCGCACGCAGCCTCGCCGCAAACGCACTCGGAAACTGCAAAGACCGTATCCTCGAAGACGGCAAGAAAGCGAGCAAACCCGAGTTCCGCGGTACCGTGGTCGTCTACGATGAGCGCACGATAACGTACAACGACGACCACTGCACTTTATCAACTACAGAAGACCGCGTTACCGTGGAATACATCGTACCCGAGGACACTCGCGGAACGCCGTTCGAAGAATACTGGGATAATCCCGAGTGGGAACGCGGTGAGGCCACGCTACACAAGCGCGACGGCACATACTACTTGCACGTATCAATGAAAAAGGAACGCGACGAAGACGAGGCGTCTGCCCCCGAGTACGGAGCGGTACTCGGCGTAGACCTCAACGTGGACGGTTACCTCGCCGTCACCTCGACTGGCGCGTTCCTCGGCAACGCAGATTACCTCAACCACAAGCGTGCAGAGTACGAACGGCGTCGTGGAAAGCTACAACAGACAGGCACGCGGAGCGCTCACTTGACGCTGAAATCCATCGGCAATCGGTTCTCAAATTGGAGCGAGGATTACTTGCATCGCGTCGCACTCGCACTAGTTCTCGAAGCGCGCCGACACGACTGCGATGCAATTGCGTTCGAGAACCTGGAACACATCCGAGAGCATATATCGAACGCTTCTAAGTTCCAGCAGTGGGCGTTCAACAAGCTCCAAGAACTCACG
>JAXIOF010000112.1 GCA_034190545.1 Candidatus Afararchaeum irisae
AATCAGAGTAACGCTTTATCTTTTACTCTCAATTACCGATTGGGAAGTACCGATAATGGACACAGAGCTTGACTTTGTGACTAACCGAGACCTGTTCTCAAACTACTACCTCAAAGAGCATCTCCCCCAAACTGATGACTGGGAAGTCGAAGACAGAAGCAAGCTGGAAGACACGTTCGAGAAAATCAAAGGAGTTTACGAGGAACAGAAGGGGCTTTTCAAAAATCAGAATGAATCGTCCCTCGAAGATAACTTCATCCGTCCGATTTTTGAATACCTCGGGCACGTATACGAAGTTGAAGAGACAGTAGAAAGAGGACGTCGGCGTCCTGACTACGCCTTATTCAAGACAGAAAAAATACGCCAAGAGGCTATTGAAGGTAAGGACGAAGGAAAAGACTTCTATCGTAATGCGCTCTCTGTTGCCGATGCAAAGAAATGGGATCTTTCTCTCGATAAACTGTCGGCAAGTGGGGAGCACAAACGTGACTTCTCGAACCCAAGCCACCAGATACACGTCTACCTCCAAGAGACCCCCGTCGACTGGGCAGTACTTACGAATGGCAAACACTGGCGTATCTACTACTCGGGGACGAGTCATAAACTCGACTCGTACTACGACGTTGATCTCGTAGAACTACTCGAAAACGGTACTCTCGACGATTTCAAATACTTCTACCAGTTCTTCCATAACGAAGCATTTGTCGAGGACGCAACAGATAGCTGTTTCCTTGATAAGGTCTATGAGGGTAGTAACACCTACTCACAAGAGTTAGGTGACGATCTACAGGAGAATATCTATGAGGCTATACAGTTACTCGCTGAAGGATTCCTGAAGTATCCTGAGAATGACCTTGACCCTGACGAGGATCTCGATCTGATACACGATGCCTCCCTAACGTATCTCTATAGGCTGATTTTCGTCTTGTATGCTGAGAGTGAAGGACGTGACCTCCTCGACACACGGAACGAGATATATGACGAGAGATACAGTCTTAATTCTCTGAAGCGTGAGGTAGTTGAAGAGATCGAAAGCGGAGACACGAACTACACTAACTGGCAGGATGATCTCTGGCACCGTCTTGATGAGCTCTTCGAGCTAATCGACCAGGGAAGTAAGAGTCGTGGTATACCCGAAGAAGATCTTTATATCCCTGCGTACAACGGCGGTCTGTTCAAGACCGAAGTGGACGAGGAGACTGAAGAAGAGAGCCGTTTCCTTCAGGAAAACAAGGTCGGGGACGCCTACGTCGCAGAGGTCGTGAGTCTTCTGACACGTAGTGAGTCACAGAACGGTAAGGGGCGTGTCTTCGTCGATTACTCGTCTCTCGACATTCGTCATCTCGGAAGTATCTACGAAGGTCTGCTTGAGTACAATCTCAACGTCGCCGACGAACCCACCGTCGCAGTGCGCGATGACGGCGAGAAGTGGATCTCCATCGAGGAGTTCGGAGACTCCGACTACGACGAGAGCGACGCTGTCGAACGTCTGGAGGAAGGAGACGTCTATCTGACGACAGACAAGGGCGAACGAAAGGCTACCGGCTCCTACTACACGCCGGAGTACGTCGTCCAGTATATCGTTGAGAACACGTTAGACCCGATACTCGACGACATCAGAGAGGACGTGATCGGACAGACGACCCACAGCCAGGACAACTTCGCCGAGGAGTTCGCAGAGCGTGTCTTCGACCTCAAGATTCTCGACCCCGCGATGGGTAGCGGACACTTCCTGACAAATGCTGTCGACCATCTCGCTCGCGAGATAGTCAACGCACAGGAGTTACAGGCAGATGAGGCAGGTATCGAGACGGTTGACGAGTCCCACGACATCCACTGGGCGCGTCGACAGGTCGCACAGAAATGTATCTACGGCGTCGATTTAAACGGCATGGCGGTCGAACTGGCGAAGGTCTCGCTGTGGCTCCGGACGCTCGCCGCCGAACAGCCGCTGGCGTTCCTCGACCACCATCTGAAGACGGGTAACTCGCTCGTCGGTTCGAATATTGAGGAAATCGATGCCCTAGAGAGGGGAAACACATCAGATACCGACCGTCCCGAAGAGGCACTGACAGAGTTCGGTCTGACGTTCGAGGGCACGATGGAGGACCTGATGTCGATACAGCAGGATATCATCGCGGTCGAGAATCAAGATCTCGACGACATCAAAGAGATGGAGGAGCGGTACGGGGAGTTCGAGGCGAACGAACTTAGACAGAGGCTGGAAGCGATTGCCGACGTACGGACCGCCGAGGAGTTCGGCGTGGATGTGCCGAGCGGTGCGTACGAACGGATGGCGCGGGCGCTGAAGGACGAGGCGGAGTGGCGCGACGTGGAGGCGACCGACTGGTTCGCAGAGGCGCGCGAACTCGCCGAGCGCGAGGACTTCTTCCACTGGCGTCTCGAATACCCGGAGGCGTTCTACGACGAGGGCGGCGACGAGAAGGAGAACGCGGGCTTCGACGCCGTGATAGGGAATCCGCCGTACATAAGGTCAAAACGTCTACCTGATAACATAAAGGAATACATTAATTCAGTTTACACATCGTCAACAGGTAGGTGGGACATCTATTGTATGTTCACCGAAAAAGGTATATCTCTGTGCTCTGGTAATCTCTCATATATACAGCCTATGATGTTTCTGCGCCGACCTTATGGAAAGGGACTAAGGGGGTACATAAGTAACACCGCGTCAGTAAAAGAAATA
>JAXIOF010000113.1 GCA_034190545.1 Candidatus Afararchaeum irisae
CGACGAGCGCGAGCACGGTGTCCTCGAACATCTTGAACAGCCGCCCGTCGTTGTGCTCCTCTTTCAGGTAGCGCACGTTCTCCAGCATATCGTCCACGTAGGGGGCGAAGAACTCCTCTACCCCAGAGTAATCTTGTGAAGTGTAGTTGTTAATGCGCTCTTCTAGTCCACTCTTGTACTTCCAGTCGAACTCTCCGCCGAACTCCTCTGCGAGAGCCATGTGGTCTTTGACCGTGTCGAGGACTCCTTGTAGAGCCGCAAAGTACTCTCCGAAGTTACTCACTCCCGTTTCAAGCTGTATAGTGTCGAACAGCGGCATCCGCACGCGTCGGACGAGGAATCCATCCTCTGTCTCAGGTACTTCGTCCTCGTCTACTTCGACAGGGAGGGGGACAGGTATACGGACATCCTGTTCGTCCTCCGTTATCGCGTCGAAGGTCATCTGCTGAGTGCCGTCGTCGCCTAGATCAGCTCCCGTCAGCTCACGTTCGTTACGGAGAGTGTCTGTTCTATAGATCGGGAGCCGACGTAGTGTATACTCGGGGTTCTGATCCTTCGCCTTTCTGTAAGCTGGGAGAATTGCGACTACGAAACGTATCTGTGCCATTAGAACCGCAAACGGGTGTATGTCGAGACCCACGACACGGGGACGTGTACATAGATCCTGTAGATGCTCCTCCCAGTCGGGATTTTCTTCGTACCGTTCTATGTCCTCCAAGTATCTTTCTACGGCTTCTACGAGGAAGGTACCAGAACCACAAGACGGGTCGATTAGACGCTGATTTGAGATACCGCGTTCGTATCCCACACCGTCCATAATGTAGTCGACGACGGGCTGAGGAGTGTAAAACTCACCGAGTGCCTTACGCGTCTCGGGGTCGAAGTACTTCTGGTAGAGGTCGCCAAGTAGGTCTCCTTGAACGTCGGCAAAGTCGAAGCGTAGGACGTTGAAGAAGATCTCCGCGACAGCCCGACTGAAACGGTTACGAGTAGTCTCACTGATACGGTCGACTTCTCCCGTGCCCCGTGCCACAGCCCTAAACTGGCTGGCTCCAGTTTCGTGTCCCCGTGAAAGCTGTTCGGCGTATCCGTCCGTCCACCACACGAAGATGTCGTCCTGGAAAAGCCCCTCGACTAACTGATCCTGCATATCGTCTATCAGGTTATCGGCTGCGACTGGGAACGCGTCGAGGTTGATACTTTCTCCGAAGCCTTGGAGTCCACGGAAGTACTCTCCCATGCCGTTGTATCCTGTGCCTGCGAAGAAGTCGTGATCCTCAGTCGCTTTTGCGAGAAGGAGACGCGAGAGAAGAGCGTGACCACTCTCTAGACAGAACATGAAGTCACGTAGAGACTGTTTTCCGTTGATGAACGGTTCCCACGAGTCGGGGACATCATCTGGCTCGTCCGCATAGGTTGCCTCCCAGAAGTCATACGCCCCCTTCACGAACTTGGCTTCTTTCTCATCCCTAAGCTCCTGTAGAATGTCCATCATGCCAACTACGAGATCCGCAAATGGACTACCTTCTTCGAGACGGAAGGTGTCGAAGAAATGCTCCTGACCAAGCTCGGATTCTTCGTCTAAGGGGATAGGATCTAACCCTTCCAAGAACTGATTGACGTCTTCGGGATTAGTAAGGTCGAACTCACGTTTGTAGAGAGCGTCAGCGAGGTCGCGGGCTTGACTCTGTGTTATAGACTCTAAGGAGACAACAAGAACCGGAGAACTCTGCCCTCGACGGTAGAGACGTAGAATCTCTCCGTTTGTCAGGACTCCATGTTCTGCCTTTAGATACTCCATGTAGTCGAAAAGCTGTGACTTGTGGGGCGACAGTTCACGACCCGATGTCTTGAACTCGTAGACCGTAGTGACCGACTCGTTAGTGTCGAGAGTGATGTAGTCAGGACGCTGATCGTTAGGAAGTGTAAACTCACTCCGTATGTACGTTCCCGTACCTTCGTAATCGAGCGCGTCGTAGAATCCCTGTTCTATAAACAGAGTTTCTACATCTCGCTCGCTCATATCCTCGTCTATCCGTTCATATATCGACTTTAGAGAATCCCGTAGTGAAGCTACATCTGACATTAATCAAGGTCTCCTCCTGAGTATGGATAACTCAACTCTTTGATATCTTATGGTTCTTTCCTATCGGAGATATATGACATGACAGAGGAAAGACACGACCACCAAGATCAATCTACACGTCGTCCGGCTCCAAGGGTAGTCTCTCAGGATCGACATCGTCGTATGCCTTGTCGGAGGAAAGAAGACTCAGACCACGGTTCTCCGCAATCGCGGCGTGGAAGGCATCGAACGGAGTCATTCCTTCCTCATAGTAGTCGATGGCTTTCAGAACGGCTTGATTCTCATCGTCTGAGCCGGCGGGGACTACTTCAAGCAGGTTAGAGAATAGACGGACATAGTCGTACTCGTGACGTTCTCGAATGATAAGTAGCTCGAGGTAGGAAAACGGAGAAGTCACGACCTCACGCTCTTCTAGAGCTTCTTCTGCGCGTTCCTGTAGCCAGTCGTCGTCCTTTACGAGAGCTATCAGGAAGTCGGTCTCGACGTATACCGTCATCCGTCGTCTTCTCTTCTCGCGGGCTGAATGTCTTCTCTGGATTCAGACTTGGATTGTTCGAGAGCCTCTTGCCTAAGCTCCTCGGCTGACTCTCCCTCAAAGGCGTCGCCGGCTGCGTCTCGAGCCGCCTCAAGCGGGTCGTCGTCTATGGGTATGAGTTCGATCCTGTCCTCATACTCAACTACGTGAAACTTCTCGCCGTACCTGTCTCTCAGCTCAGACGAGAGATAGAGACGTCCGTGTGAATCCGTCTCTACTGTCATAGATACAGTATTCATGTCATAAATAAAGGTCTTGTCCCAAGATAGAGTTTCGAGACGCCGACAAACGAGGGCGGTAGCTTCATCTGTCTTGCTCCGCGATTAATCCCTAATGGAAGACGACATACTCGAAGACGAGCCATGGGAATCTGACTCTGGCTCTGACAGTAATCCCAACCCCAACTCGGACACCGACGTCCCGACCGGCTCCTCGACGATACCCGAGGGCGACTATCCCTCACCACCGAGCGAGTTGCCGTCGGATTCGGAGGCGACTGTCGGACACATACTCGCAAGCGAGAGGATCATAGTCGGCGACACCGAGAACAAGATCAACATCTACGTCGACATAGACAGACGTGACGAGATACGTCTCGGCGACTACGTCCAGATACCCTACAGCGTCGGTGACGGATCGGAGAAGTACCTCTTCGCAGTCGTCTCGTCTCTGAGATACGAACCCTACACTCAGGTCAACGACAAGTCACAGTCGTACGCCGAGGTCAGCCTCGGTGACGAGGTCGACGAGAGGGAGTTCGTCTTGGTCGCAGAGACGAAGCCCCTCTCGATAGTCGAATCCGAGGGGGACGGTGACGGATACCGACGTAAGCCCGTCGATCAGATTCCGAAGCCCAACACGCCGTCGTCTCTCGCGCGCGATGAGGACGTCCTCCGAACGGGTCTCAACGTCCCCGGTGACGGCATATTCGCGGGGTACATGGCTGTCGGAGGACGTAGGATAGAGGTCGACGGCGAGCCGCTTGCCTACTACCTCGAAAATCCGGGTATCGATCCGTCGGGCGAGGTCGAAGAGGGCGAGCCCGCAGTCTTCCGGCATATGCTCGTCGCGGGTTCGACGGGAAAGGGTAAGACGCATTTCACGAAGAACATCCTGCGTCAGCTTTCGTCGGAGAAAAGGTATCCCATAGACGAGTACGGTAGCGGTGAGACACTCCGTATGCGCCTCAACACCGTCGTGATAGACCCCGAGGGCGAGTACGTCGAGATGTCGGAGGACAATCCCGAACTCCCCGAAGACGACGAGAGACGTCTCCGGAGACGCGGCGTCAAGACGGGTGGGATAGACGACCTTGAGGTCTTCGTCCCGACCGTTGCAGGAGCCCCCGCGCCCTCGGCTCCCTCGTACCGCGAGTTCACGGTGCCTTTCGGAATAGTCGACGACGTGCCCGAACTCCTGATGCCGTTCGACCCGTCGCCCGTGACGCGCCGTGCTATCTCCGACTGTCTCAACGCCTACTTCTCAACCGCGGACGATCCGACATACGAGGGATTTACCGACTACATGGAGACAAACGACTCGTCGGAGGTCAACGCTGTAAAGGAGGCAAACAGCATAGCCGACGCGACGTGGGACGCCGTCATGAGACGCGTCGTCGACAACGGCGTCTACCACCGTGTCTTCGACAACGGAACCGCCCCCCTCACGGAGATCACCGACGACGTCTTCGACGAGGGACAGACGACAGTGATACCCACGAGCCACATAAGAGGAGCGGTTGAGGATCTCGTCGTCCTGTCTTTGCTCGCTCTCGTGATAGAGAACAAGATATCCGAACACGACGTCGACGACGAGATAAAGAACACGCCTATCTTCGTAGCCACAGACGAGGCACACAACTACTTCGCCGAGGCGGACACCACGAGAGGACGTTACGTCGTCGAGAAGGCACGCGCCGCAGTCAAGCAGGGAAGAAAGGATCTACTCGGACTCGGTATGATCACACAGAACCCCGAGGACATAGACGACGAGATACTCAAACAGATAAACACGAATATCTTCATGGGTCTCAGGGACGAGGTCGTCGAGAGAGTGCCGTCTATACCCTCACAGTTCAGGTCGGAGATACCGACATTCGGAAAGGGCGAGGCGGTCGTAAAGGCTCCCGACGTCGAGGCTGTCGAGGTCGAGGGTCTGAGATACTGCATGACCAAACACGGGAACTAGTCGAGTATCTCCCCGACTGCTTCGATGAACTTCCGGTTGTTTTCGGGTGTCGATGTCGTGACCCTCATGTAGCCGTCTCCGAGACGGTCTTCGTCGAGTGGCTTGACGAGTATCTTCTTCTCCGCGAGCTTCTCGGCGACCTCGAGAGCCGAGACGGATCTCGGAGAGAAGTCGGCGAGGAAGAAGTAGGTCTCATACTGAAGGACAAAAGAACGTGAATATGAATTTTCCTATAAGTCGGATACCGGGAATAACACGGGTACGTATCCGACGTTTTCCGAGAAGACGGTATTCAATCTTATCTATTTTTGTCCTCCAGTATCAGTCGGATAGGTCTCGACACCCATCTCGGACAGGCTCTCAGAGAGGTCACGTGTCCACGACCTCAGCCTGTCCGCCCTGTCGTAGATCTTCTGTTTGTTCCTCAGCGACGCGACTGCCGCCGCCTCTCCGGCACGTGAGAGAGGATACGCGTCGTTGTTGGCGTTGGCGTTGAGTTCGTCGGCAATCGCTTCGGGAGCGACTACGTATCCGACACGGAATCCGGCTAAGCTGTGTGCCTTCGAGAAGGTACGTGTCACTATCAGGTTACTGTAGTCGGGGACTAAGTCGGCGACAGTCTCACGCGTGAACTCGAAGAAAGCCTCGTCGACTAAGAAGTAGGTGTCGGGGTTCTCCTCTAGGAGGTCGGGTATCTCAGAGACATTGAAGCTTCCGCCGTTGGGGTTGTTGGGACTCACCACTACGACGAGGTCGGTGTTACTGTCGAAGTCTAAGTCGCCGAGGTCGTACTCGAACTCCTCCTCGGGAGACAGACGTGTCTCGGTGTAGTCGGGTGATATCTCCCTGAAGAGGTGGTACGTCGGAGTGATGAGATGTGACTTCTCGACGTATCTGTCGAATATCTGTCTTAGTATGAGCTCAGACCCCGCGTTTATATGTATGTTCTTCTCGGGAACCCCTATCTCGTGGCTTATGAGACGTCTCAGGGGCTCGGAGTAGGGCTCTGTATACCGGTTCGACCTCGGAAGCTCCTTCCTCGCTGCCGAGACCGCCTCGTCTATCGGCGGAAGTGGGTTCTCACACAGTAGGAGACGTATGCCTTCTCCGACGCCTCCCTTCTCGGCTCTCGAAGCCTCCGTCATGTCGATATACAGGTCACCGTGTCGTCGACCCCCGGAAGCTTCTGTATCTGTCCCGACACGAGATCGAGTATCTGTTCTGTCTTCTCAACCTCGAACTCGGCAATTACGTCGTACTTGCCCGTTACGGCACTTGCCTCCGAGACCTCTCCGATATCGTTGACGTTCTCGACGAGACTCTGTATCGAACCCGTCTCTGACTCTATTAAGACGTACGACTTAACCATGTTCGGGAGACGGACTCGAAGTTATCAAGTCTTTCCCCTTCGGGACGCAGACTGGCTGGCTGCTACCACGAGGGTAATACCTGCCGAGGCTTGGAAAGGGTTAAATATTCGAAGAATAGGTATTGGTAGTACATCACAGTATTCCAAGTACGGTAAAGATCCGGTGGGGTTACCTACTGTGGTCATCTGTCTTTAGCTAAGTTAGAAACCGCTTGACAGTAGCGTCTTATCGAGGCTA
>JAXIOF010000114.1 GCA_034190545.1 Candidatus Afararchaeum irisae
TTGACACCAAACGTGTCCCATTTCGAGAGGATAGACGGGATACAGGTTCAGGACTGGCAGAGATTCTAGATCTGCAGACATACTCTTCTACCCATGCTCTGAAATAATACAGCCCCCAGTAGATATATTACAGTCTAACCTGTAAAGGTATCTATGAGGGATTTGACAGACACATCGGGTAGATCTAGACCGGATGGTGAAAAGCCGGACTTCAGTAACTGGGAGGATCCCGAAGAGATGTTCGAAGGAGGATCAACCAGGGAGCGTCTGATGGATGTTATAATGCAGGTACGGGAGCCTACAAAAGTCTCAAGTATTGCAGAACATGCAGGCTGTGACACAGAGACAGCACGAGACTACCTAGACTGGTTTGCTGATCTGGGATTGGTACGAAAACACAGTAACAGACCAACACAGTACGAGAGAAACGAGTCTTTTCTCCGCTGGCGTCAAGTCGAACAGATACGAAGCCAGCACTCCGATGAAGAGATACTAGATGAACTCAAAGAGACCATCGACTCAATCAGAGAGTACCAAGAAAGGTTCGGAGAAGATGAACCGGGACAAGTCTCGTTAAAAGAAGCTAGTGAAACAGCTACAGTTGAGGATCTATGGGACGATCTTTCTGAGTGGCAGACCCTCGAAGAACGTGCTGAACTGCTTGAGACAGCACTGCGCGAAGAAAAAACAAGCGGCAGTCTGGGTACTGATACTGATACTTGTATAAATGCCTGACAGAGGTCAGTCCGATGACGAACTAACCGATAAAGACGTGGCGTCGATAGACACCGATGTTCTTGATCGGATAGGAGGATATCTTTCAGGGAGTGAGCGTTTCTCCGATGTCGAGGTTCGTCCCAAAGAATCACCCAACTCGGTAATTGCTGAATACAACTTAGGATACTTCCCCTCACATATCCAAACTGCATATATACAGATTCGATGGTACAAGACAGACGACTTCAATGTCCACTACAGAGAGCAACATAATAACGATGATACTTGGGAGTG
>JAXIOF010000115.1 GCA_034190545.1 Candidatus Afararchaeum irisae
AGACGTCGACGTATGGTTCAGACGGTGCTATGTCTCTCTCTTTAGCGTAGTTCTCCAACTCACGTTTCACACCGTCGGGAACGTAGGCGTCTCTTGTGGCTTTCTCGCCGCCCTTAGTGTTCTTACCTCGTACTTCGAGTTCCCAGTACTCTCCGTCGTCGTTGTACTGTAGACCCCGAGGTCGAGCCGTAGGTACACCGCTGGCTCGAAGCCCGACCTTACCCATCAAGAGCACGGCTATCCTACGCTTCCAGTCTTCTTCGCGTGCCTGTCGAGATAGGAGGTCGACCTCGTCGGGATAGGATAACCAGCATTTCACCTCGTCGCCTGAGTCGTCTATACGCACCATGCACGGATGTTTAACTTAGCGTGTAAAAAGACTGTTGGAGAGGGGTGTACCCCGAGGTGAGATAGGGTATATATGGGTTGACCTCGGGTGTTCGTACACGGTTAGTTATACAATGCGTGTAACCCCGCGTACACCCGGTTTTCGTCCTCCTCGACGACGACCTTCGGACTCATGCCGAACCACCACCGTCAGAACTCCGTTTCACTTGTCTTGCTTTTATCTCTTTGCAGGCATCTTCGGGTAGATATTCGGGATACGACGTTTCGCGTTTGAGCTGATATGGGTCTTCCCCATCAGTCAGTCGGTCGGCTAACCGCCCCGCCATGTTCTTATCTTCGTATCCGGATTTTTGTTTCCAGTTCCTACCGAACGCGGCACGCATCAATCTCCGAAAAATCCAATCCCGGAACTCTTCGTCGGTGAGTTCGTCCGTCATGCCGAACCACCTTCGGCGTCCGTGTCCGCGTCCTCGACGTCTCGAAACTCTGCTTTCTTTATCTCGGGTGTTTCCGTTGTCATAGTCTCACCTTCGAGACACGTCGCGGGGGGTTGGTGCGCCCGGGACACTTCTCACCGAACGAAAACCGGCGAGGGGTGTCCTCCGTGTCTCCTTACCCATACACATGGCTGTATGGGTAATAAGTGTTACGGGTACATCTGTATGTATGGGATTTAAGAAACTCCGGTGCGCATATCTGTATGGGTAGAGACATGAAAACCGAGACCATGCCCTACGACGAACGCGACGAAGAAAGTGGACAGTTCACGCCCCAGTTTACCGACGAGGACTTTCTCGACGCCGTCGGAGAAGACGGTGCTTCGACCTCCGACGTAGCCGAAAAAGTCGGCTGTAAGTATAGGACTGCGTACGCACGCCTCACCGATTTACGAGACGAAGAGCGCGTCGCGTCGCGGGAGGTCGGTAATAGCCTCTTTTGGACCGTCGAGTGACCCCATGACCGACGACGACCAGGACGACGAGGAGATCGACGCGACGGCTCTACCCCCCGAGGTGAGACGCGCAGAGACGTGGATCGGCGCG
>JAXIOF010000116.1 GCA_034190545.1 Candidatus Afararchaeum irisae
CAAAAAGCTCTGCTTTTTGAAGACCCCGAGGCACTCTCGCTGTATCTCTGTAGACTGTCTCGGGTGCCGAGTAGAATTTCTCTCATGCTGTCATACTCCGAGGAGGTGAAGCAAGGCAGTTCTGTGAGTCTACTTCTTAAACGCGCTAGCAACGAGTAGAGGGAATACGAGTGTCGCCTCTGCTTCGACCTGTGTGTAGTTGGTCTGTTCCTCCTTTATCTTTCCCCAAGAGACAGCCTCGTTGGGTGGTGCTCCCGACAGCGATCCGTCGCCCTCCATTCCCGTGGATATGTAGACGACGTAGTCGGCTCCGCCTCTGAAGAGGTTGGTCATTATGGCGTGGTGTTTCGGGACTCCGCCCCCGACCGCGATCAGACCCGTCTTTTCAGCGAGTAAGCCGTCCTCGATGAGCGAGTCGTAGTCGTCGAGTATCTCGATTCCGACCTCCGAGTCGTAGCTCTGCCGGTAGAAGTAGAGGAAGTTGCCGACCTCGGCGTCTGTCAGAGCGGGACAGTAGACGGGGACGTCGTTGTCGGCGGCTTGTTTGAGAACTGAGTCCTCGTCGTCGAGGGTCTCGCCGAGCTCACGAGCGAACTCGGTGGGTGTCCTGACCTTCTCCTCGGCGAAGAAGTCGTCGAAGAAGTCGTAGAGGTACTCCTCCAGCCAGACGTACCGATCCGACGGGACGAAGATATTTCCCAGACGGTTGATGCCCTTTTCACGTAGCTCCTCCTCGTCTGTCTCCCACTCTCCCATCTTGAACGGCATCTCGGTCTTGATGACGTCCTCGGTCAGCGATCCCGAAGTCGTGATAACGACGTCGACGTACCCCTCTCGGACGAGATAAGCGACTGTCTCACGTAGCCCCGACGAGATGATGTTCGAGGTAAACGTGAGATAGACCGTCGCGTCCTCTTCCTGCATACGTTCGGCGATATCAATTGCTTCTGCTAGCTGGGTTGCCTGGAACCCCGTCGTAGCGTAAGCATCGAGCATCTCACGGAAGTCGAACTCGCCACGGAAGTCGTATCCACGTACGTCGGGGGTACTGATCTCCTCGTCAGTCCCGGGAAGGACGTGTTCACGGGAGTCAGAGTCGTCTTTATCCATGTAGGCGGTACGTCGCCCAGCGGTTTGAATATCTCGAAATGGATGGAGTAGATACGAGAGCAAGAGCGGGAACCAGAAGCTACGCCAGATTATCCACGGCGTTCTCTATCACGTCGACTGCGTTCCTGAACTCGGCTATCTCTATGTGTTCGTCGGGGGTGTGGTCGAGGTTCGAGTCGCCGGGTCCGTAGGTCACCATCGGACAGTCCCACGACTCGGCGAAGACGTTCATGTCACTCGTCCCCGTCTTGACCGAGAGACCCATGTCGCCGTCCTCGTCACGTATCGACCGCGTGAAGGCACGCACGACGGGGTTCGATCTGTCAGCCATAACGGGCTCCGTCGACTCTCCGAAGTAGAGGTCGCCGTCTCCGACGTGTTCCCTGACTTCGCTCTTGAGTTCGTCGACAGAGTGGCTCGGAGGTATACGTATGTTGCCACGGAGCTCCGACCTGAGTTCGAAGCCGTCGGAGTCGGACTCTATGTTGGTGGGCTTAGCCTGTAAACTCCGGAAGCCGTCCTCGTCGTCAGCGACTGTCTTGACGGCGTTCCAGAAATCGATGACGTCCTCTATCGCATTAACACCCGGACGTGCTGTATGTATAACCTCCCCGGTGACACGGTAACGCAGACGGAGTATGCCACGGTATCCGAGTGTTACCGTGTCCCAGCCCGACGGCTCGCCGTTTATGAGGAAGTCGGGCTCTTCGCGGTTCTGTGACAGGTACCGCGCTCCGCGTCCTGACTTCTCCTCCTCGACGACTGCCGCGACGGTGATACGTCTGTCGGTATCAGTCTCGGCGTGGCGCGCCGCTCCGAGTATCATCGAGGAGAGTGGACCCTTGGCATCGACAGTCCCGCGTCCGTACATCTTACCACCCTCTATGCTCACGGGAATCTCTCCCGGAACCGTGTCCATGTGGCTCGTGAGGAGTATCTCGTCGGAACTCTCGTCTTCTGTGTTTCCGACACTCGCTATGACGTTCCCTACCGAGTCGGTCTCGACCTCGAACCCCATCTCTGGAAGCTCTTCGAGTAGGTAGTCACGTGCCTCGCCCTCGTTCTCTGACGGGCTGTATCTCTCTACGAATCCCTTGAAGAACTCAATCTCCTCGTCGGAAGATAATGAGACGGATGTCATCTTCTTGTATTTATATTACAGAACTTCTTCGATCGTCTCGACTACCCTGTCGACGTGTTCTTCCTCGACAGTAAGGGGGGGAAGGAACCGTATCACGTTGACACCCGCCGAGAGTGCGAGTATGCCGTTCTTCGCAAGCTGAGACAGGTACCGTCCGCTTCTTCCCCTGACCTGGACGCCGACCATCAGACCCTTCCCACGTACGTCGACTATCCTGTCTGAGTCGAGTCCTTCTATCCCCGAGGTGAGACGTTCCCCCATCTTCTTCGCGTTCTCGGCGAGGTCGTTCTCGACTATGTAGTCGAGAGACGCACGTGCCGCCGCCGAGGTCACGGGGTTTCCACAGTAGGTTCCGCCGTGGCTTCCCTTCGGTATCTCCGCCATCTCTTCTGTGTAGACGACTGCGCTTATCGGAGTGCCCCCTCCGAGCGACTTCGCCGTCGTCAGAGCGTCGGGGGTGACGTCGTAATGCTCGTGGCTCCAGATCTCACCCGTCCTTCCGAGACCCGCCTGTATCTCGTCGAAGACGAGGTAAGCGCCGTGGTCGTCACACAGGTCACGCGCCGCTTCTAAGTACTCCTCGTCGGCGGGGTATATGCCGCCCTCGCCCTGTATGGGTTCGAGGAGTACCATCGCAGTCTCGTCGTCGACAGTCTCCTTGAGGTCGTCTACGTCGTTGTAAGACGCGAACTCGAACTCGGGGACGACGGGCTCGAAGGGCTCCCTGTACTTCGACTTCCACGTCGCCGATATAGAGCCGTAAGTACGTCCGTGGAAACCTCTCTTCGCGGCGACTACCTTCCGGCTGTCGTCGTCAGTCGACCCCCTCGCGAACTTGATAGCGGTCTCGTTCGCCTCGGTTCCGGCGTTCGTGAGGAAGACCTTGTCGAGAGCCTCGGGCGTGATCTCGACGAGACGTTCCATCAGCTTTCCTCTCTCGGGGGTGGCGTACGAAGCCTGTGTGTAGGTGAATCTCTCCGCCTGTTCCTTTATCGCATCGACTACCTCGGGGTTCGAGTGTCCGACCGCCATCACTCCGTACGACGCTCCGAAGTCGAGGTACTCGTTTCCGTCGTGGTCGTAGACGTAGACGCCGTCACCCGACTCCACGGTTATGGGCTTCTTCGAGAAGACTCCCTCGTATCTCTTCTCCCTCTGAATTATCTCCTGGCTGTCGTCAGTCATTCTTATTAGTGAATACAGTTCCGTTTCCTTCGAGTGCTTGAGTCACGGGTGACTCTACGTTCGCCGATGCGAAGACGACTTCGGTCGCTCCCTTGTCGAGAGCCTCACGCGCCGCCATGACCTTCTTCTTCATCTTACCCTCGGCGTACTTCTCTATGACGTCGTCTATCTCGTCGTAGCCGACCTCCTCGATCAAGCTGTCTTCGTCGTCGGGGTCACGCAGAAGACCCGGGACGTCGGAGAGTATGGCGAGACGGCTTCCGAGTGCTCCCGCGACTGCCGCCGCCGACCTGTCGGCGTCTGTGTTGACAGCCGTACCCTCGTACGAGATCATGGGAACCGAGACTACGGGGGTGTAGCCGGCGTCGAGATGCATAGAGAGGAGTTCGTCGTTGACCTTCTCTATCTTGCCCGAGTGATCCCCTCTCATGACCTTCTTCCTGCCGTCTTCCTTGACTATCACGGTGTCCTTTCTCTCCCCCTCTAGAAGACGTCCGTCGACTCCCGAGAGACCGACTGCGTCGACACCGCGTGACTGGAGCCCCTCGACGAGGTCGGTGTTTACGAGACCGGGCATAGCCATCTTGAAGATCTCCATCGAGTCCTCGTCTGTGAAACGTCCCTTGACTCCCGACGCGCTCGTGACATACGTCGGCTCGGTTCCGAGCCTCTCGTGGAGCCCGTCGACTACACCGCTTCCACCGTGGACGACTACGAAGCTGTCTTCTTCTATACCGGCTAAGTCGTCGAGGACGTTCTCGGGATCTACGCCGCTCGTGCCACCTATCTTGACTACGAATGTCATACTGGATGTAGTCCCGTGTGTTCTAACCCGGCTGTCTCGTCGAATCCGAACGCGATGTTCATGTCCTGCACAGCGGTTCCCGCGCTTCCCTTCATCATGTTGTCTATCGCGGAGAACGCCACCACGCGACCATCTCCGATCTCGAATCCGACGTCACAGTAGTTGGTTCCCTCGACTATCTTCGGCTCGGGGTATCTGTAGACACCGCGGCGCGAGTTGGCTATACGTACGAAGGGTTCGTCGGAGTAGGTCGACTTGTAGGCTCTCTTGAGGTCAGCCTTTGATACGTCTTCCTCGGGGAAGACATGTGCCGTCGACGCTATTCCACGCACTAGCTCTATGGCGTGGACGGTCATGCTCACGTCGAGCCCCGTCTCCTGGGTGATCTCCGCCTGGTGTCTATGGCTCGTCGGAGCGTACGGACGTACCGTCCTTGACCTCTCGGCGTGGTGCGACGCCTTGTTCGCGCTCGCTCCTCCCGCGCTCGAACTCGTCTTGACGTCTAGTACGACGTTGTCGTCTTCGTCCACGATATCCTCCTCGACGAGAGGATAGAGACCGAGTATCGCCGCAGTCGCGTTACAGCCCGGCGCGGCGATGAGGTCGGAGTCGCGGATATCTTCCCTGTAGAGCTCGGGTATCCCGTATACGGCGTCGTCGAGAAGATCCGTGTTGGGATGCGGGTCGTACCATCTGTCGTAGTCGGCGGGGTCGTCGAGACGGTAGTCGCCGCTGAGGTCTATTATCTTCTCGCCGTATTCGAGGAGGTCGGGAAGCTCCTCCATCGTGTAGCCGTGGGGAGTTGCTGTGAAGAGGACATCTACCTCTTCGAGGTCGTCCGGACTCGTGAACCTCAGGTTAGTCTTCCCCCTGAGGTTGGGATGTAGAGTCTCGACTGTCGCCCTCTCGTAAGACCGTGACGTGACCTGGCTGACCTCTACCTCGGGATGCTCTACGAGAAGACGGAGAAGCTCTCCGCCCGTGTATCCGCTTCCGCCTATGATGCTAGCTTGAATCATAATTCTCCTCTATGTAGTCGACGTACTCCGACGCGACGTCTATTCCGGTCGCCTCGGTGAGTGCCTTGAACTCTAAGCTGTGGTTGACCTCGTGGACAGTGTATCCGTCGTCGGTCTCCATTACATCGACCCCTAAGACGCCTCCACCGACTGCTTCGGCTGCGTCGAGGGCGACTTCTTCGAGTTCGTCGGTGACATCGCAGTTCGAAGCCTCGCCCCCTCTCGCGGCGTTCGTGATCCATTCGTCGCTCGAACGGTAGATCGCTCCCACGATCTCGTCTCCGGCTACGATCACACGTATGTCACGTCCCGGCTTGTCGACGTAGTTCTGTATGTAGAAGACAGAGTGCTCGTAATGACCGAGGACGTCCTTATGTTCGAGGACTGCCTCCGCCGACTCGGGGTCGTTTATCTTCGCCAAGAGACGTGCCCACGAGCCTATAACGGGCTTGACTACTACGGGGTATCCCATCTCGTCTATAGTATCGAGTGCCGAGTCGATGGTGAACGCCACTCTCGTCTCGGGGGTCGGCACGCCGTTCTCAGTCAGAGCGAGCGAAGTCTCGACCTTGTTTCCACAGACGCGTGAGACCTCATATCCGTTGAGGGTCGGCACTCCGTACGACTCGAAGAACCTCACCGAGTAGAGCCCGCGCGAGTAACTTATCGCACGGTTGACGACGACGTCGAGGTCTTCTACATCTACGTCTACGTCAGCTCCCTCGATCCCCGATGCTCCGCTCAGTCCCAGAGAGACGTCGCGCGTGTCTATCTTGACGACGTCGTGTCCTCTGTCCCTCAGCTCGTTGAGGAGTAGCTTCTCGTCCTTACGTATACGGGAATAAAGGAAGCCGACCTTCATCTAACTACTCTCCCCAGTCCTCTTCGAGTTCGGGTGCCTCTATGAGGTCGAGAGGATCTGTGTCTGCGACCTCAAGCTCAGCACCGCACTCGGTACAGTCTATTATCTCTCCGCGCTCTACCTCCCATTCTGGCTCTACCTCTGCTCCACATACGGGGCATTCTACTTTCTGTGTCATTCTTGTCACCTGTATATCTATATTTTCTCGTCTAGTATAAGACGTGTTCGTGTCGAGACGGTCTCGTCGAGCTTACGCAGCCGCGTCACGAGGTCGTTGACCTCCGAGGTATCTGAGACGTCGACTACGACTATGAGATCCTCGTTTCCGCTGATCTCCCAGACGAAGTCTACGCCCTCCCAGTCGACTATCTCGTCCGAGACCTTCGAAGTCTCGACGTCTATGTCGACCTCGACCTCTATCATAGCGCGTACGTTTCCGACACTCGTCGAGACCGTGAAACGGCGTATCACGTCTTCTTCTCTGAGGCTCCGGACGCGGTTGCGCACTGTACCCTCCGAGGTTCCGACCTCCTCGGCTACCTCTGTGAAGGGCTTGCGTGCGTCGTGTTTGAGTACTTCGAGTATCTTACGGTCAGTCGCGTCCATCGTCTCTTACAGACGAGACGTCGGCTTAGAACATGAAGCTTACGAACTTCGTAAAGTCTTCTACGAAGACGAAAACGCAGTACGTAGACCAAAACCCTTCTGTCACTCCCACTCTCAACTGAAACAGTGACAACATACTGAACTATATATTTCACTCAGTTTCATAGGCATCAGTCAGTCTCAGACTTCTTTTCGAACTTCGAAGACGACACACTAGTCCCTACTTTTCCGCCTTCGATAGCCGCCGAGAGACCCTCAGGGGTCGTTATCACACCTCTCTCTCCGCCCCTCTCTACGAAGTCGGCACACGCTTCTACCTTGGGCATCATGCTACCCTCTCCGAACTCCCCCTCTCGTATATGTCGTCTGGCTTCCTCGGGGGTCATCTCCTCTATACGTCTCTCGTCATCGGTTCCGTATCCGAGATAGGCGTACTCAACGTCTGTGACCGACACGAACACCTCGGCGTCGAGACACGTAGCCATAAGACTCGACGTCTTGTCCTTGTCGACCACAGCCTCGACGCCTCTCAGACCTCCGTCCCTCACGACTGGTACTCCTCCACCCCCACAGCAGATGACGTGCGTGCCGGCTTCGACGGCTCTCGTAATTTCGTCTGACTCGACTATCTCGACCGGGTCGGGGGACGGAACCACCCTTCTGTAGGTGTCTCCCGTCTTCACGGTCTCGAACTCCTTCTCGCGCGCCTCTTCCTCGGTGTAATCCGGTCCCACGGGCTTCGTGGGGCTGTCGAAGGCGGTGTCGTCGGGATCTACGACAGTCTGTGTGAGAAACGTCACGAACTCCGAGTCGGTCTCAACTGCGTTGTCGAGCTCCTGCTGAAGGAGGTAGCCTATCTGTGCCTGTGTCTCCGCCACCAACACGTCGAGGGGCATCCCGGGAGTCTCAGACCCCTCCTGCTGGAGCATCAGACTTCCCACCTGTGGACCGTTTCCGTGTGTCACTACGGCTCTGTGCCCTTCTTCTATCAGACTCGCTATCTCGGACGCAGTCTTCCTAATCTCCTCCCTCTGTTCCTCGACAGTCCCCTCCGCTCCTTTTCTGAGGACTGCGTTTCCACCGAGTCCTACTACGACTGTTTTCATATAGCGTTATTTAATTTAAACGACGGCTTTTACTGATGTCGACGAGACTTCTGCGGCTTTCTCGCCCTTCTCGGGGAACTCGACCCTGAACTCCCACGTCTCTCCTGCTTCGAGCGTAGACCTCGATGTCTCGGACTCGCCGAGCACAGTACCCCTGCTGTTGGTGAACTCGACTACGATACTCACGTCGTTGAGTCTACCTCCGATCACGTTCTCGGCGACGCCCGTGACTGCCATAGTCTCGTTGGGTGTTCCCTCGTTCTCGTGTACGTACTCTATGTCTCCGATGTCTATCTTCTTCTGACCTCCACCGCCCGAACATCCTGCGACTGAGACTGTGGCTGATGTGGCTACTACTCCGACGAAACGTCTTCTCGTTATATACTGTGTCACTGTGTAACGCACCGGTTTCCACCGCGGACTCTGAGGTTATATATCTAAGTCAGACGTGTGTCGCATCTCCGTGTTACTGAAGCCCGTTTCTATATAGCGGCATAGGATTTAAACGAGCCACAGCCGTCGTCTTTCCGAACTCTCTATACGGTTCGACGAATAAATCCGGCTGTGGCTCGTAACATAGCACCCGTATTCACTCAGCTTGAGGACAAGGACATACGCGTTCTCAACGCAGTCGAGAGAGGCATGAAGTCCTCGGAGTGGGTTCCCGAGTCCGAGATCGCGGGTCTCGCGCGTCTTCCACCCGAGGAGACCGAGTACCGTATCAGCAGACTTGAGGACAGAGAGCTAATAAGGGGTGAGACGGTTCAGTACAGGGGATACCAGCTTCTCTTCGCGGGATACGACGTACTCGCTCTCAACAGCTTCGTAAAAGCCGATCAGCTTACTGCGATGGGTGCGAAGGTCGGCGAGGGGAAGGAGAGCGTCGTCTACGAGTGTAAGAACGACGACACTAACCTCGTGGTCAAGCTCCACCGTGAGGGCTACTCGAGTTTCCGTGAGGTCGACCGTCACAGGGAGTACACAGCTGACAAACACCACGTAAGCTGGATGTACACTGCGAGGAAGGCAGCCGAGAAGGAGTACGACGCACTCGTCGACCTCCACCCCGATGTCTCCGTTCCTAAGCCAGTCGACCACAGCAGACACGCCGTTCTCCTCGAACGTATGGAGGGGATCGAACTCAGGAGAGCCGACCTTGACAAGCCACGTGTCGTCTTCGACGCCGTCGTAGCCGAGCTGTCGAAAGCTTGGGAGAGTGGCTACGTACACGCAGACATAAGCGAGTACAATATCTTCGTCTCGGGGAGTCAGATATGGATCTTCGACTGGCCTCAGACTGTCGAGACACACCATCCACACGCCGAAGAGCTTCTGAGACGTGATCTCAACAACCTCGTAAGCTACTTCTCACGTACCTACCCGAAGACGGAGTTCCCTGCCGTCGAAGACGTTATAGAGACTGTACGTGGCTGATACAGTTCGAGTTCTCCTCTAACTCCTTTCTGACCTCTGACCCCTTGACTCTGAACCTCTTTCTCTACTCGTGTCCCCTGACTCTGAGCTTCTTTCTCTACTTGTGTCTAATCCGTACTTTGTGCTGTTTAACCGTAATATCTAATATTAGGAAGTTATCTTAGGACACTAAGTACTGGTTTAACCCAACTTCTAACATTAGATAGGGGTTTGTGTCGGAGAACCTCTGAGATCCGCGAATCATAGGTCTCGTGAACCGAGGATTCACGACCAAGTACGTAGATCTTTGATTTGCTTTACCGTGAAGCCTCGGAAACACCCAACTTCGAGGTACCAATTTCTGAATCTCCCCGGTCTCGTAAAACCAGTTTTCGACCTCTATCAGTAGGGGGTTCGACGGTGTCGAGATGGATAATCCGTATTTGAGAATTACCGAATTCTTGTGCCAAACTCTCTGAGAGACTGGCTCGTCTGTCTGCCCCTATACACGGCAGATAGACGCTACATAAATCTTATTCCGCTATACAGACTCTCTGTATTTCCCAACTACTTACTGTATAGAGAAGATACGTGTATACGGTGAAAACAGATGGGGTTTGGATCTTATGACGAGAGTGAACAGGAGAATCAGCAGGGAGAGATAGAGACCGATGAGGACGAGATAATCACCACGGAGTCGTACGACGGCGAGGAAACCGTGGAAGCGGAGAGTGCCGACGAACTCCTCGAAACCTACAAGCAGAACAAAGGCAACTGACTCTTCTTCTTCTACCTAACGTCTGACAAAGATATATTAACTGTCTAATGTTAGATGGGTCTGATGTCAGACACCTCGAAGTCGAACGAAAAGGACTGGGAGAACGGTCTCAAGAGCGAGCCCGTGACTACGTATGTGAGTCACGAGACGAAGGAGGTCTGGAAACAACACGCCGAAAACCTCGATACCACACTCAGCCGTTTCGTAGAGATGATGGTAACTGCGGGGAGGTCGATGCACAAGGATACTGCGCCCGAGGGGTACGAGGACTCGGATCTCGTCTCGGCGAACCGAGAGATTCAGGCTCTCAGAGACAGAATCGAGGAGATTGAGTCACATCCTGAGTCGGCTGATCCCATAGATGTCTATACGTCTCTCGACGAGGGCTATGTCACCGTAGACGGGATATCCGAGTCGATGGAGTACTCCGAGTCGGAGGTATATGAGGCACTCCAGACACTACTCGACGAGGAGGTCGTCGAGTACGACCCCATGAGAAACGCATATAGGAGGACGGATGCGTAGGATAGGCACCCAAGACCCGCTCGACGAAGTCGAGGGTCTTGAGAACCATGACTTCATCTCCTACTTCATCGACGACATGGAGGCATACGGCAAGTCGTCGTCGACTCTTTACGAGTACGAACGTGTTCTGCGTGACTTCGATGACTTCACTGACACCCACCACTCACGTGCTTCGAGACGTGACTGCATGGGCTATATCTCCGAACTCCGTAGTCGGGGACTCTCAGCGTCGACGGTCTCTACTTACGCTTCGTATCTCCACAGGTTCTACTCTTATCTCGTCAAGGCGGACGAGTTCCCCCACTCTAACAACCCGATGGCTCTCGTCACTGAGGAGATGAGCGAGGGAATAGACAAGAATCCCCAGAGACGTGAGCTTTCTGTCGCCGAGGTCTCCAATTTCCTCAAGACAGTCAACCATCCGAGGGACAGATGTATACTCGTCACCCTCTTCAAGACGGGGATGCGCGCGGGTGAGCTTTCGAACCTCAAACTCGAAGACATCTCACTGACTACTGACCTCAACGATGAGTTCGGTCTGGGTGCAAACGCGCGTCTGAGTCGGAACTCGCTCCTTGTCGTTAGCGACAGAGACGGAAACAAACGTCTGCGTGACACTCTGATTCCCATCGACGACGAGCTCAGGAAAGAGCTCGTGAGATGGCTGCGTGTGCGTCCCGAGAATGACTCGGACGCCGTCTTCGTCTCTCTCAGCAGGGCGTCCGAGACGGGAAGTCTCAGCCCTGAGGCGGTCTCTTCCCTGATGAGGAAGTACACCCAGCCCTACGGCTGGTGGGAGAAAGGCAGGGGGCTCGAAGAGAACGTCACCCCACATTACTGCCGCCATTTCTTCACGACCCATCTCAGAGAGGCTTCAGGAGACGACGCCCTCGTCAAGTACCTAAGGGGAGATGTCGGCGGAGACATAATCGAGACCTACACCCATCAGTGGGGTGACAACGTCCGTGAGAGCTATGAGAAGTACATATACCGTCTCGTTTCCTGAGGTATATGTCTCCCATAAACTCTATTTCGCTATACTGAACACGGTGACTGTGACGAGACAGACGACGTATCCCACGACGAAGCCGATGGCAGCCGGTACCAGAGAACCCGAGAGACCGAGAGAGAGTCCCGAGAAGAGACGTCTCAGACCCACGAGAATCCAGATGACCTCGAAGACGACGCCGATTCCGACGAGTGCTACGACTCCGTAGACTGCGTATCTCACGAGACGGAGAACCTTCTTTATCTCGCGGTACTCCTCTGAGACTTCCTCCAGAGATCCGAGGACGAGTTCCGTGACGATGAAGGCGAGTCTGTACACTGTCGAACGTGAGCCTGAGCCGTCGTGGGTCATGCTCCGGTGTATAAAGACTCGGATGACTTCTACCTTTCGTCCGTATATTTATGTTCTGCCGACACGAGTTACAGCCGATGGGTAAGCTCTCGAATCTCTTCTCGCCTTCACGTGTCGCAGTAATTGGAGCGACCGAAAGAGAGGGGTCTGTCGGACGTGTGGTGACACAGAATATACTCTCCGATTTCGAAGGGGAGGTGGTCGCTGTCAATCCCAACAGGGACGAGGTTCTCGGACTTCCGACTTACACCGACGTCGGCTCCGCTCCGGGTGAGATAGACCTCGGCGTCGTAATAGTACCCGCTCCCGTGGTTCTGGAGGTTCTCGAAGAGATGGGGGAGGCTGGCGTCACGAACGCCGTCGTAATAACTGCGGGGTTCTCGGAGGCGGGCGACGAGGGGAAGGCGAGAGAGGAGAGGCTGAAGGAGATCGCCGACGAGTACGGAATCAGCCTCGTAGGTCCTAACTGTATAGGAATCGTCGACACCGAATCGGGTCTAAACACGACCTTCACACAGGTGAGGTACTCGAAAGGCACGACTTCGTTCCTGAGCCAGTCGGGGGCTCTCATAGGTGCAGTCCTCGAATGGGCTCCTTCTCACAACATGGGTTTCAACCAGGTCGTCTCTCTCGGCAACAAGGCTGTACTCGACGAGACCGACTTCATCGAGGACTGGAGTGACGACCCCGACACCGACGTAGTGATGGCATACCTCGAAAGCATCGAGGACGGGAGGCGTTTCATCGAGAAGACACGTCAGGCTGTGACCGATACCCCCGTAGTCGCTCTCAAGGCGGGTAGGTCGGAGAAAGGGTCGAGAGCGGCGTCTTCACACACGGGTGCTCTCGCTGGGAGCGATGAGGCGTACGACGCCGCCTTCAGACAGTCGGGAGTCATAAGAGCTGAGACACTTCTCGAACTCTTCGACTACAGTGACACGCTCGCCGATCAGCCGGTTCCCGAGAAGGACGGCTTAGCAGTGGTCACCAACGGTGGAGGTCCCGGGGTCATAGCCACCGACGCGGTCAGTGACTCGGTCGTCTCGTTCGCTGATCTGAGCCACGAGACCGTCGACTACCTCGAAGACCGTCTCCCCGACTCGGCTGTCGTTGAGAATCCTCTCGACATAATAGGAGACGCAGACGTAGACAGGCTGTCTGACTCACTCGATGCAGTTCTTGGAGATCCTGACGTCGGCGGTGCTCTCGTCATAGTCACTCCGAACGGAGTCCTCGACTACGGAGAAGCCGTCGATCCGATAGAGGAAATCCAGAGACGTCACTCGAAGCCTGTAGTGACTTGTATGATGGGATCCGACGACGAGACGAGCCAGAGGCTGAGTCAAGCTAACCTCCCCGACTTCTTCGACCCTGAGAGAGCGGTCGGGAGCTACGAGGCTCTTGAGAGGTACAGACGTATAAGACAGAGATCCCGGGAGGAGAGACAAGTCACGGAGTTCGACGTCGACGACGAGAGGGCACGTGGGATAATCCGCGAAGCCGTCGAGGAGGGTCGTAACCGTCTCGGCGTCGAGTCGATGGAGATACTCGATGCCTACGGGATACCCACTCCCGACGGCACCGTCGTCGAGACAGCCGACGAAGCCGACGAGGCGGCGCGCAGTATCGGCTCCGAGATTCTCGTCCTCAAGATAGTCAGCCCAGACATAAGCCACAAGACAGACGTCGGCGGTGTCAGAACGCGTGTCTCCCCAGACGACGTCGGAGATGTCTTCTCGGAGATGGTCGAGGAGGTTCGAGACAGACGTCCCGAAGCCGAGATAGACGGCGTTCTCGTACAGGAGTCGGTCGACGTCTCGAAGGGCGAGGAGGTCATAGTCGGTGCGAGAAGCGATCCTCAGTTCGGTCATCTCCTCGTGTTCGGTCTCGGTGGCGTATTCGTCGAGGTCTTCGAGGACGTCTCCTTCCGTGTCCCACCTGTCACTCGGCGGGAGGCGGAGGAGATGACACGTGAGATCAGGTCGGCACCCCTCCTGAGAGGTGCGAGAGGACGTGATCCCCTCGATACCGACGGTGTCACCGAGGTCATACAGAGGATGTCACAGATGGTGACCGAGATCGATGCGATCGAAGAAGTCGAGACCAACCCCGTCTTCGTGGGAGCCGGCGGCGTTCAGAAGTCTTCTATCTCTGATTCTGAGGACGTCAGCCGAAGACTCATGGACGTCGTCGCACTCGACTTCCGTATGACAGTCGCCGACGACGAGGGCGGCTATGAGTAGTCGTCGGTGTCGGGGTGTTCCGTCTTCTCGTCTCTGAGACACATCCTAACCACGGTACCTCTCGGCTCTTTCTCCTCAAAACTTATCTCTCCCATGGATCTCTTGACTATCCAGTTGACGAGCCAGAGTCCGAGACCGCTTCCGTGGTAGAGGGGCTCTATGTTCTGTTCGTCGCCGAGAACACCGACGTCTGACTCGGGCACCCCGGGTCCGTTGTCCGAGACTCTTATCTCGACTTTTCCGTCGGAGCTATCGACCTCCTCGGGTGGCGACCTGTCGGAGATTATCTCGACTAGCTCGCGTTCCTTGTCGGTAGTCTCAAGCAGACGGTCTCCGACGTCGCGTATCTTCTCGGCGTACTTCCTCTCGTCTTCTGTCAGAGTCTCTGACTCAGAAAGCTCCTCGGCGTAGCCGAGTATTATGTTCATCTTATTGTGCATGTTGTGGCGGAGGACGCGGTCGAAGACCTGGAGATGTTTCTGTCTCTCCTTGAGCTCGGTGTTGAGGACTCTGAGCTCCCTTTCCCTCTTATCTTAATACGGTCGAGTGCCGCCTTCGCGTTTCTCGCAAGTGTCTCGACGAAACGCACGTCTGAGTCGTCAAAAGCAGCCTTGTGTGTCTCACCGACGCTCACTGTTCCGTATCCATCTATCGGGACGTACATCACCGATCTCACGTCTTTCCTGTCGTACTCCGTCTCGGCTTCACGTATGTCGTCGAAGACGTATGTCTCCGACTCCCTGTACGCTTTCCCAGCAAGGCTGTCGTGTACAGGATACGTCGGCGTGTCGCCTCTGACCTCCTCTGTCTTAGAAGTCGAGGAAGCAATCACGAGGTCTTCTTCTTCGGCGAAGCGCACTCCGTTTGCGGGGAAGCCGAGTACGTTCTTCGTAGCCTCGACTATCCTCTGAGCCACCTCGTCGGCGTCGTCGGCGTCTATGATCTTACGCGTTGTCTCGTGGAGGCTCGTGAGTATATCCTTGCTCCTCTGTAGTCTCTCGACGTTTTTCCTCTGGTCTATGGCTAGCTTGAGAAGAGCCGCGACTGTCTTTCCTGCGTTTACGGTGTGGTCGTCGTACTCGACTTCCTTGCTCGGGTCGGGTGCTCCTGTTCCTATGAGTCCGTGATCTCCCACGGGAATCATTATCCCCGACCCCACCGGGAGTTCGGGATGAACCTCGCCGACGTCGTAGATACTTATGCCGTCACTCTCGAACTGATCCCATTCCAGGTCGTGTCTGCTTATCTCTCTAGGCGCGAACTCCTCCGCCGACCCGGTCGCTTTTACGAGACTCAGACGTTCTTCCTCCTCGTCACGTATCCAGCAAGCACCGAAAGGCAGATCGACTATCTCAGTAAGAGACCCCACGGCGATTTCACACAGCCTGTCGATGTCTTTCACCCCGTCGTCCTGGAGCCTCCGCGCCGCCTCGTAGACAGACCTGACGGTCTTACCCGGATCTGCGTCGAAGTCTGTGCCCGAGTCAGAGCCTGAGGACTGTCCCCCCGAGCCTTTATCCCTCATATGACACCGTTCCTACAACCCTACACGACTGAGGGTAATAGATTTTTGGGGAGTTATAAGGGGTCTCAGGCAATCTCGCCGAAGGAGCCGAAGTACCTGTCGAGTGCTGCCTCGACCGCCTCGTCTTCGTCGTCGAAGTCGTCGAGTGCCTCGCTCAGAAGCTCGAGGAAGTAGGAGTCGTTGACGAGACGGCTCGCGTTACGTCTCGTGAGTCTGCGTTCCTCGTCGGGGTTTCGGCTTCCCTCGGTGTCTGTGTTCTCCTTCATCCTCTGCGCCCTAAGTCTTCCTTGTTGAAGAAACTGTCTGTGGTTTACACTAGATCGGCTTCGGGATCGCCTTTAGTTTTGTAGAGTTCGTCCCAGGCGGTTATGCCGCCTTCGAGGTTGTAGACTTCGTCGAAGGCGTCGAGGTTTGAGAGGAAGTCACAGGCGTCCTGGCTTCTCGATCCGCTGTGGCAGTAGACGAGGAGTTTGTTGCCTTCTATCTCGTCGACCCTGTCGGGGAGTATTTCGACGGGTATCAGATGGTCGACGCCAGGTATCCGTTTCCACTCGTACTCGTCGGGGTTTCTGACGTCGAGTACGAAGAAGTCGTCGTCCTCGACCATCTCCTTTGCGTCGTCGGGTGTTACGTCGTTGAAGCTCTGATCCTGTGTTATCTCTTTCATATTACAACTGTAGTACCACAGCCATATAAGTCTTACCACCACTGGGGAATGGTGGTGCTATCTCAGCGCAAGGATCGACTCGCCCGCTCTGACTCTGTCACCCTTCTCTACTTCGAGGTCTTCGCGCGAGTAGGCTCCCGGAAAGACGACGTCGACGCGTGAACTGAACGCTATCATTCCTATGCATTCGCCCCTTTCTATGGAGTCACCCTCTTCGACGTAGGACGTCACCCGTCTCGCGACTGTGCCCGCTATCTGTACCGTCTCTAACTCTCCGTCCGGGGTCTCGAACCGTGTTACCACGCGCTCGTTTCTCTCGCTCGACTTCGAGAAAGCGGGAAGATGACTTCCGTCTATATGTGTCTGTGAGACGACCCTTCCGTCGAGAGGAGCTCTGTTGACGTGGACGTTGTGGAGGTTCATGAAGACGCCGACGCGGAGCCTTCCCTCCTCCTGCCTCACGACTGAGACACGTCCGTCGGCGGGAGAGACGACGCCCTCGTCAGGCACGTCACGGTCGGGGTCTCTGAAGAAGGCGGCGACGAGGAAAGGCAGGACGACGAGAGACAGGCTTATGAGCGAGTCCCAGAACGGCACCGCGACGAGTGGGAGACAGCCCAGTAGAATCCATCTCAGGGAGCCTTCTGCTAGTCTCGGCATTTAAGCTTGAGACGTCGACTCGACGGTTAAGGATTTCCGTCCACTAGTGTCAACTACCCCACCCTACTTCGCTCGGTCTGACGACCACGTCTCAAACTCTACGAGTTTGAGGGCTCGGAAATCAGAGATTTCCGAACGCTCGTTGAGAATGGGGCTTGTCCATGTACTCAACCTCTAACCTCTCGGTGGAGGAACTATCCTCACTCGGTTTCAGTGTACCGGACTTAAGGGCAAGTTGACACGTTGCCCGTCCGTCGTCTGACTTTTGCACACGACGGACGTGTTGCGAATCGTTAGATTCGCATACGTCTGCAAAGCTTTGCTTTGTAACATAACGAAGACCGACATTCTTAGAAGCGTTGTAGTCTGCGTCTACCGAATACCCACACTCTCGACACTCAAAGTCGTGTTTCGTCCTGCGGTTACTTCGGTCGGTGTGTCCACAGCGAGAACAAGTCTGACTCGTGTACTCTGGATTCACCGACTCGACAGAAACGCCGTACTCTTCGGCTTTGTACTCCACGAACGCGACGAACTGATTGAACGCCCACTGTTGGAACTTCGGGGCGTTCGAGATACGCTCACGGATGCCGTCAAGCTCCTCGAACACGATAGTAGAACAGTCGTGGCGTACAGCCTCTTCCACGACCTTATTAGTCCACTCGTGGAGCCTCTGGCTACTCCACCGGCTGAAACGGTCGCCCATACGCTCTATGACCTCGTGAGCGCGACGTGAACCGTTCTGTTGGAGTGACGCACGTCTATCTTCGTACTCGTCGCGTTCGTGGTTGATATGGTCGCTTGAACCTACGAACCGTCCCGTAGAGGTGACGGCGAAGCTACCTGTGCTGTTCAGATCTACACCGAGAACCGTTCGCAAATCTTCAATCTGCGAGCCATCGAAGCTCCCGCTTCGAGACGTTCCGCTCTCGGTTTCTCCTACGTCCTCTTCTTTCACGACTGAGATATGCAGGTAGTAGTCGCCGTCCCTGTGGTGTAGCGTTGCTTCTTTGCGTTCCCACTCTTCGGAAAGGTACTCTGTCTGAGGGTTGTCACCCGTTTCGTCTATCACGAAGTCGGCTTGTACGCGTCCGTCTACGGTTGCGAGAGTACAGCCGTCGTCGGTGTACGTAACGGTTCGGTAGTCGTAGGCGACGAACCAACTCTGGAAAGTGGGTTTCGTGGCTTGTTCACCCTCTTTCCACCGGCTGATTACCTGTTGTAGACTGTCTACGGCGTAGTCACGCGCCTTCTGTATCAGTCCGGTGTTGAGTCCCGTCCTTTCCTTGATGTCGTCGTAGGTCTGTTCGTGTAGCCACGTCTTGCGGGTGTCTATGTGACCGTCGTCGGTTCGGTTGTTCCACGCGTAGTCTACGGTGTACTGACATGCTTCTCGGAACGCCCTGAACGTCTCTCGTAGGCGTTCCTCGTCGGAGCCGTCAACGTCAAGCTTGACCTGTACAGTACGCCGTAGCTCCATATTTATGTATTATATCTCTACTTACTTAGCTCTTGTGGGGTAATTTACCCACTCAAAGCACTAAGGCTTAAGTAGTGGTGGTCTATATCACCACCATGGCAGAAGTCAGAATACAAAATCCAGACATACACGAAGAGAAGACAGCAGATGGAAAGGGTCGTGTATATTTGGGCAAAGATTATGAGAACAGGAAGGTCAGAATAGTGGTGGAAGTAGTTGACGACGAACCGGAAGAGTAGGAGTTGACGGGCTGTCCCAAAATCTCCGATTTTGTTACCGACAAATTCTTCGAATTTGTGACTGTATCTCCACCCTACTCACTCGCTACTCTCATCTGTAAATCTTTGATTTACAGGGCATGACGAGACGCGAAGCGTCTCGTTGCAACCGAAAACGCGTAGCGTTTTCGAGGACACGCGAATCCAAGATTTGCTCCCGTCCCGAGATCTCCGATCTCGCGGGCTCGCTAATCGGAGATTAGCGAACGGTTCGTAGAGGGTGGAGTCTTAGCCCTGCCAAAAGATAAAATACTCCGACCACGTATACGGATTAGATGATTGAGGCAGACGGGCTCCGGAAGGAGTACGGTGGATTCGTGGCTGTCGACGGTATCTCGTTCTCGGTCGACGACGGTGAGATATTCGGGATAATAGGACCCAACGGCGCGGGGAAGACTACGACCTTAAAGATGGTCTCGGGTCTCGTCGAACCTACGGCTGGGAGCGCGAGGGTCGCTGGATACGACTCCGAGTCGCTCGACATGAGGTACCATCTCGGCTACCTCCCCGAGGAGTCGCCGCTCTATGAGGACATGACTGCGGTCTCGTACCTCAAGTTCTTCGCCGACCTCTACGACGTTCCGAGCCACGCCGCCGAGGAGAGGATACATGAGACACTCGACCGTCTCGACCTCGAACACCGCGACAGGAAGATAGGCGACATGTCTAAGGGTATGAAGAGGAAGGTCGCCATAACACGGTCACTTGTCAATGACCCCGATGTTCTGATATACGACGAGCCGGCGAGCGGTCTCGATCCCCTCACGACTAACTACATAATCGAGTTCATGCGTGACCTCCGCGACGAGGGAATGACAATGATCTTCAGCGCGCACAACCTCTTCCATGTCGAGGAGATCTGTGACCGAGTCGTAATTCTCAATGAGGGTGATGTAGTCGCACGTGGCACACTCGACGAGATACGTGACGACTACGGCGGAACCGAGTACCACGTCTACTCGACCGTCGACGTTGAGGGACGCGAGACGGAGACGGAGGACGGCAGGTACAGGATAGTCCTCGACTCGATGGACGGCGTCGAGGCACTCCGCGACGAGATCCACGCCGAGGGCGGCGAGATAGACGACATACGTACACACGAGCCGAGCCTCGAAGAGATATTCCTCAACGTAGCGAGGAGGTAATGTGAGGCTCTCGAAGATACTCCGTATATCCAAGTGGGAGGTCACGAAGTCGACGGGCGACATCGACAGACGCACCGGTGTTCTCGTCCTACTCGGTGTCTTAGCCGTCGGGGCTCTCGTCCTCGGATACGTCCAGGCGGGAGCCGTCCTCGATCAGGGGATATACCGTGTCGGAGTCTCGGAGGACTCCGAGTACTACGAAGCCGTCGAACTCTCCGACCGTCTCGTGGCGAGAGAGCCGAGTATCAAGAAGGTCAGAAACGGTGATCTCGACGTCTCTATAGACCAAAACGGCGACATCCGTTACCACGACTCGAAGAAGGGGAAGGCTGCGGTATCGGAGCTCAGGAGCGCGGTACAGAACTACAACCGCTTACTCATGTCGAGGGAGGCAGACGAGGGGAGGGGAGTAGCCGCTTTTCCCGTGAGGGTGAACCTCCTCTACGTCAACCAGAATATCACAGTCGGAGGGGGTGACACAGGAGACGGAGCCGGTGGTGGTGGCGGGGGAGCAACCGGCGGAGGAACGGGTGGTGGAACAGGTGGTACAGGCAGTGACACGGGTCAGACCCCTGTGCCATCCGTCTCGGGAGGCGGCGGATCGAACATATTCGACTCGAACGAAGGAGCCACGACGCCCTCGGGAATATCGCCTCCGTTCCCGTTCGAGTCACTCATACTCGCGTTCGCCTTCATAGTCCCGATGAACTTCATCATACAAGCTTACGCGAGTAGCATGATAGACGAGAGGATAAACAGACGTGGTGAGCTACTCCTGATCTCCCCCGTCACGAGGTTCGACGTGATAGCGGGGAAGACTCTTCCCTACTTCGTCGGCATGCTCGGAGTTGCCTCGCTCACTGCGGGAGGTATAGGCTATATTGCGGGCGAACTATCGGCTCGGTCGGTGGCTGTGATGGTCTCAGCCGTCGTTCCCGTTATGCTCGCCTTCCTCTCGACTTCGTTCGTAGGAGCGATGTTCTCCCGGTCGTTCAAGGAGCTCACCTTCGTGACAGTCTCCATAAGTGTCTTCCTCACCGCATACGTCTTCATACCCGCTATATTCACCGACGTCCATCCCATCGCCGTGATATCGCCCATAACACTCGTCGTAAATGTCTTAGAGGGTAGCTCGGTCGCTGTCTCCGACTACGTCTTCTCGACAGTTCCGCTCTACCTCACCTCGGGAGTCCTCTTCGCACTCGGAGGTGGGGTCTACCGCGAGGAGGATATGTTCACTCAGCGTCCCGTGCCTCTCAAGGCACTCGACTCGGTGGCGAGCCTCATCTACCGACGTCTCAGCGTCTTCAAGCTGAGTATACTCCTCATACCCTTCGTCTTCGGAGCCGAGCTACTCGGAATTGCTACGCTCTTCGCGCTCCCCGTCGGTGTCTCCGTTCCCGCACTCATGGTTATGATAGCCGTGATCGAGGAGGTCGCAAAGAGCGTCCATATCTACGCGGGCTTTGAGAAGTCCTACTTCGAGAGAACGCGGCGCGAGGCGGTCGTACTCGGAAGTCTGAGCGGCTTCGGCTTCTTCGTCGGCGAGAAGATAACTCTCATCACTCAGCTTGTCGGACTTCCGAACCTCGAACTCGGACGTGCAGCCTTCGGAGGACATCCCGGGCTTCCGACCGCACTCGGTCTACTCCTCGCGCCGCTCGTCCTCCACGTCGTAACTGCGTCAGTCTCGTCGCTCGGTGCGTCGCGCGGAAAGAGAGGATACGCGATAGGTCTCGCGGGAGCCGTCGTGATACACGCAGTCTACAACATAACGGTGGTGACTACACTTGGGATTTAAACAGGTACTCACGGTAGCTAGACGTGAACTCTCGTCGCTGAGGAGCGAGAAGACAGTCGTCCTCGCCCTCATGATACAGCTCTTCATAGCCGCTTTCTCGTCTTTCCTCGTCGTGGGTCTCGTCTCGATGTATAGCCCCGACGCCGTCGGGGACAGCGGCTTCACGGTCGACTTCGGGGTCACGGGTGACGCTGCCGACGACGTAGCGCGTGCGATAGACGACGAGGACGGCTGGAGGGTCTCGGAGTACGAAAGCTACGAGGCGGCTATGTCGGAGTTCAGCCGGGGTGGTCTCGACGTAGTCCTCGACACCTCACGTCTCGAAAACGGACGTATCGAAATCACGGCTGTCGTCCCCGACTCCAGCATACGTACGACCCTCATCGTCGTACAGGCGAAACAGGCTCTCCAGACCGTCGAGAGGAGCCAGAGAGCCGAGATGAGTTCGACCCTCGAACGTCAGCCGGTTCCCCTTCCTGAGAAGGTCGGATCGAGCCCCTACTTCGGCTTCACCTACACGGTTCTCATACCACTCCTGATGTTCCTCCCAGTCTTCATAAGCGGGAGCATCTCGTCCGACTCGATCACTGAGGAGTTCGAGAGGGGAACATTCGATCTCCTTAGGACGGCTCCGATCTCCGAGAACGAGATAATCGACGGCAAGATGGCGGCTATGGCTGTCCTCTCGCCCGTACAGGCGGCGGTCTGGCTCGGACTCCTACGTTTCAACGGCACTACCGTCGTGCGTCCCTTCCTACTCGTCACCGTCGTCGCCGCATTCTCCGTGATAACCGTGACCGCGGGCTCAACCGTCGCACTCCGGTTTAGAGACAGGAAGAAGGCACAGTTCATCTACTCCGTGAGTCTCATGCTGATATTCGGCGCGCTCCATCTTGACCTCGGCGTCATACCCGAGTCACCCACCAACACCGTCGCGAAGCTAGCTATGGGTAGCTCGACACCCGAGACGTATCTCATGGTCGCCGTCTACGCCGTTCTCGCAGTAGTGGGCTATCTCGCCGTCAGACGCGGTCTCGTCCCCTCGGTATCCGAGTCTTAACAACGAATAGATACTTATTCGATGAGGACAACCTACGGAGTATGCAGGAAACCTGGGTAAACGTCGAATGTAACAGCTGTGGAGAGACTTGGGAGGTAAAGGTCTCACAACTTCCCTCAGAAAACGGTGACTTCAGATGTAAGGAGTGTGGCAACGAGGCTCCCGTCAAGGAGTTCCTCAAGACGGAGAAGGATCTCGAAGTCTACGACGAACTCAAGTAGTACCGACTCATATCACACCGCGTCGACTGCGGTCTCAAGTAGGTCGAGAGCACGTACGGCGTCGTCTCTCTCTACGACTATTATCGTCTCAGTGTAACACGAGGTGATGTCGACTATGTTTATCTCCTCCGACATGAAACGTGATATCATGTACGACAGAACACCTGAGACATCGGTGATCTCCTCGGGCGACTCGACGACGATACCCGTGAGGTCGTGTCTCTCCTCGACGACCTCGCCCTCGCCGTCCTCGATACCCTCCCTGACCTCGTCGGCGTAGGTGTCGTCTGTGACTACCGTGGTGTAACTTCTCCCACGAACGAGATGGAAGAAGCCCGACTCTATACCCAAGTCTCCCACACGTGTCGCCGTGAAAGAGACTACGTTTCCCCTCAGAGAGACCCTCGAACCGCCGAGCACCTTTCTTACCCTCTCGACGTTCTCGACGCCGTCTTCAAGCTCGTCGCCGTACCGTCTCAGTGCCGTCGTCACCGCCTCTATGTTGACGTCCCCGCCGACCTCCTCCTCGACCTCGGGCTTTATCTTCCTCGCTAAAGCGCGGTAGTTGACGACGCCCTCACGGAGACAGTCGAGCATATACGGGTAACGCGAGACTACATCACGGCAGTCCTGTGCGAGTGACATACATGTAGTACGTCATAACAGACTAAAATACTGTGGTTTTGAACTATATAAGTCATTAACGACCCAAATACAAAGACTTTAGTTCTTTTACGTCTTAGACTGAGGTATGACAGAGACGGATACACGTAAAGCAGTCCTCGCCTTCTCGGGAGGTCTCGACACGAGCGTCTGTGTTCCCCTTCTCAAGGAGGAGTACGGATACGACGAGGTCATTCCCGTAGTCGTCGACGTCGGACAGCCCGAGGAGGACATGGAGGAAGCCTACGAACGCGCCGAGGAGCTCGACCTCGATCTCCGTGTCGTCGAGGCGAGCGAGGAGTACGCCGAGGAGTACATACTCCCCCTCATAAAGGCAAACGGAAGCTACGAGGGTTACCCGATGGGCACCAGCATAGCGCGTCCCATCATAGCGCGCCACTGTCTCGATATAGCCCTCGAGGAGGACGCCGACGGTCTCGCACACGGCTGTACGGGAAAGGGCAACGACCAGCTCAGATTCGAGGCGGTCTGGCGTGAGTCCGACCTGGAGATAATTGCCCCGATGCGTGAGAAGAACCTCACTCGTGAGTGGGAGATAGAGTACGCACAGGATCACGGCATGAGCGTCCGAGCGACGAAGGAAGAGCCGTGGTCGATAGACTCGAACCTCTGGAGCCGTTCGATAGAGGGAGGAGAGCTCGAAAACCCGTCGAACGAGCCTCCCGAGGAGATCTTCGAGTGGACGGCGTCTCCCGTCGATGCCCCCGACGAACCCGATGTAGTCGAGATAGAGTTCGAGGAGGGCAGACCCGTCGCTCTAAACGTCGTCGAGGAAACCTCGACTGGCTCTCAGACTCCGTCCGAGAATGGGGAGATGGAGCTTCTCGAACTCATAAGGGAGCTACACGACGTCGCGGGGAAACACGGCGTCGGAAGAAACGACATGATGGAGGACCGCGTCTTAGGTCTCAAGGTGCGCGAGGTCTACGAGCATCCCGCTGCGACAGTCCTCCTCAAGGCGCACGAGGATCTCGAGAGCCTTGTCCTGACACGTTCACAGCTCAAGTTCAAGTCGGGGGTCGAGGAAGAATGGAGCGAACTCGCCTACAAGGGTCTCGTCAACGAGCCTCTCTATGACAACCTCAACGCCTTCATAGAGTCGACACAGGAGAACGTCACCGGAACCGTGAGGATCAAGCTCCACAAGGGAACCGCACGCGTCGTCGGACGTGAGAGTCCCTACGGTCTATACGGCGAGGAGATGGTCTCGTTCGACACGGGAAGCGTGACACAGGACATAGACCAGACCGACGCCGTCGGCTTCTCGAAGTACCACGGCATACAGGGACGGTTCAGGAAGAAGTTTAATACTGGAGGACATTCACAAAGTTAGTGAGCAAGATCAGATATTTTGTTTCAAAAATAGAGCAAGACTGGGATACAGATGTCTCTAAGAATACTGGGTATATGTTATTTCTTGTATTCTACTCGTAGAAACTATTTGTGTTCCAAGTTTTTGACTCTCCCATAAGGATCAGTAGTTGGATATGAGATGGATAACTAAACTTATTATTGGGGGATACTAGTAGAGTAGACACATGGGTAAAGAGCTAGGTCTGAAAGAGATAGTCGCCATGGGACTTGGAGGTATAATCGGCGGGGGAATCTTCGCAGTACTTGGTGTAGCTGCCAGACTCGCCGGGAATGCGGCGTTTCTGTCTTACTTCGTTGCTGGTCTAATAGCACTAGCGTCGGGCTACTCTTATTCAAAAATAACTGCTGAACTCGAAGAAGAGGGTGGATCGTTTACTTTTTTAGAGTACTATCTCTCAAACACGGACATAGCCGGAATGGTTGGATGGATGCTCATAGTTGGCTATATAGGAACAATGGCAATGTATGCCTATGCGTTCGGTTCATTCACGTCGGGTCTCATCGGCATGGAGTCCCCTCTCGCTAGAGGAGCTATCTCAGTAGGAGTTATCTTCCTGTTCGTGGCGGTAAATCTGTCTGGGGTCGAGAAGTCAGGGAGTTCGGAGGATATACTTGTCTATGGCAAGATTGCAGTCCTCTCCCTTTTTATACTAACCGGGATATGGGCAGTTGTAACCCGTCCATCGCTGTCATTTTTCCAGGGTGGACTGTTCAACAAGGGAGTTACGTCACCCATCACTGCTATAGGTGCCATATTCGTGTCGTTTGAGGGATTCCAGCTACTCACCTATGAGATCTCTGAGACCAAAGGAGGTATTCCAACACTCAAGAAAGGCATACTTTACTCAGTCGGAATCTCGACCCTGATATACGTCTTAGTGTCCGCTGTGACTACTAGTCTCGTCTCTCCAGAACAGATAATAAACCACAAAGAGACTGTCTTAGCTTTTGCTGCCTCAAAAGTGTTTGAGAACTCTCTGGCACGGACTGTCTTTACGTGGCTGGTGAGTGTTGCTGCGATCTTTTCGACGGCTTCAGCAATTAACGCCACCCTCTTTGGAACAGCTAAGCTCGCAGATAAGATTGCGACTGACAAAAAACTCCCCCAGATATTTTCCTTCAGGAACTGTAAAGGAGTCCCCTCCAGAAGCCTACTTATAGTAGGATCTTTATCTGCATTATTTACATTCATAGGGACTCTAGAGGAGATAACCACGTTCGCGTCTGTTGTGTTTATTGGTCTGTTTGGAGTAGTAAACACGATAGTTGTGGCTAAGATTGACCTCTCTGGTGCTATGAAGCTCATCCCTGCATTCGGAGTACTTGGGGCGTTTTCGGCTTTGGTTCTTCTAATATGGCATCTCTATACGACTAAGATCCATATGTTAATCTTTGTTGCGGGTATTTTCAGTACGATTATAGTAATAGAGTTGCTGTATTTCGAACGGGAAGAAATTGAAGACGGACTGCCTGGGTAACCTCCTCTAAAGCCTTAAAAAAACATCCATGGAACCAAGATTTCAGTTCACAAAAAGTCAGATTACCCTATCTGTCAGTATGAAACCAGACGTGCACACATGAAGTCGTCAAGGCATTCCTTGAAATGCTCGTGGTCGTGATGAACGTAAAATAGAGCGGCAGCACTCTCTTTTTTCAGATCCTTAGGTTGGTTGTTCATTCTGTCCGACATCACAGTCTATACTACTATTTAGAACTACATATATGTTTGGTATAGGTTGTCAACCAAGGAGCTAGAGCGGTGTTCACCTAATGACAATATCGTGCTTTAGTATTACTCACCGCCCCTCGTAGAGGCGGTCTCGTAGATCCAGTAACGTAACTGCTTTGCGCAAACCCACCCAAAGACACAATATTCTGTGTATACATACTTTTCTGTATGCCCAGCATCACGGTCAACGTAGACGCCGACCTCAAAGAGCGAATGGAAGAGCATCCCGAGATCAACTGGAGTGAGGTAACACGCCAAGCCATACAGGAGAAAGTAGAGACACTTGAAGTAATGGACGAACTCACAAGTGAGAGCGAGCTTACCGAAACTGACGTTCAGGAGATCGCCGAGAAGATCAACGAATCCGGACGTAATCGCGCCGACAAGGACTTAGTGTAGACTCGAAAGATGAAGCTGGTTATCGACGCCAATGTTGTTATCTCTGCACTTATCGCCGATTCAAAGACACGTGAACTCATCGTCACACTCGAACCCGATCTCCTGACACCTGAGTTTGTCCACGACGAAGTCGAGAATTACGAAGACATGATTGCAGTGAAGTCGGGCATGGAACCGGATCGAGTAGAACAGTTCATGGATCTCCTGTTCCGGTACATCGAGACGACTCCTGCTGACGAATTCTATCAGTCGATTGAGACAGCGAAAGAAGCAATCGGAGATACCGACCCGGACGATGTGCTCTACTTAGCCTGCGCGATCGAAAGAAATGCTGCTATCTGGAGCGATGACTCTGACTTCGACAGACAGGACTTAGTCGACACTTACTCGACGAGCGACGTAATCAACTCGTTTGATACAGTCTAATGCCTCTGCGTTTTAGTATTACTCACCGCCCCTCGTAGAGGCGGTCTCCTAGTTCCTGAGGCAGACCCACGTCTTCTATCCTCTCGTCGACCTCTTCTATCGGATACTCGACACGTCTCAGATCGACCTCGAACTCCTCGGTGTCGAGTACGGCGTACGCCGCCCGCGGGTCTCCGTCACGTGGCTGTCCCACGCTCCCCGGGTTGACTATGGTACCTTCGTCGAAGGTCTCTGAGTGCTGTACGTGTGTGTGTCCGAGTACGAGAACGTCCTCGTCCCCTATCAGTCTGGGCGAGAACTCGTGGGGTCTCGTGTACCTGTCAGGGGCGTCGGGGGCACCGTGTGCGATATGTATACTAACACCGTCGTTCTCGATGTCTTTCTCGACGGGAAGTGACTCGATGTACTCGAGGTCGTCGTCGGAGAGTCTGTCGCGTGTCCAGTCGACTGCACGTCCCGCTACTGAGTGGAAGCCGAAAGACGACCCACCGGCTACGGCGCGGTCGTGGTTGCCCTTTATCGACTCCACCCCTCTCTCCCTGAAGACGTCGATCACCTCAGTCGGGTAGGGGTTGTATCCGACTACGTCTCCTGCGTGTATCACACAGTCACAGTCGACTTCCATGTCTCGGAGCACCGATTCGAGTGCGGGAGCGTTACCGTGGACGTCGCTTATGATGCCTACTCTCATGTCTTCAAATACGTTCCCGATCCCCAAGTCTCTGTTCAATAGACGTCTTCAAATACTGCGGGTTCCTGAATCTATATTATGTTCACGGGAATAATAGAGGAGACGGGCGAGATACAACACGTCGACGAGACCGATGACGGCGTGCGTATCAGAATACGTGGCGACGAGGTTCTCGGAGACGTCGAGGAGGGCGCGAGCATAAGCGTGAGCGGCGTCTGTCTCACTGTCGAGGAGTACGGAGACTCGTGGTTCGAGGTCTTCCTCGCGCAGGAGACCGTCGAGAAGACCTATCTCGGAGACCTCTCCGAGGGCGACGTCGTCAACCTAGAACGTGCACTCCGCGCCGACGACAGACTCGACGGACATTTCGTACAGGGACACGTCGACACGACGACCCAGGTAACCGATGTGAGACGCGTAGGTGACGACTGGGAGTACGACTTCGCTCTTCCCGACGACTACTCGGATTACATAGTCTCGAAGGGATCGGTCTCATTGGACGGAATAAGCCTCACAGTCGCCGAAGTCGAAGAGGAGAGCTTCACCGTCGCTGTGATACCCACGACACACGACCTCACAAATCTCTCGGAGAAAGAAGTCGGGGACAGCGTCAACATCGAGGTCGACGTCATAGCCAAGTACGTCGAGAGTCTCGTATCAGACTTCGGACAGACGTAGGTAATGTCCGTCGGGGTCACGTATAACCACAGAGCCATCTGAGTTTTCGGAGACCCAACAAGCCTTCTCTTCTGTCTCTTCGAGCCCGTCGAGGCTCTCGACCTCTATACCCATCTCGACGTGTACACCGCCTCTCGCGTCGGCGATTCCGAGATGTGGCTCCCAGAGTTCGAGGTCGAATCCCCCCGCGTCGAGACGAAGCCTCCGCCGCACGTCACCTCTGTCGTAGACCTCCATGCCGAGCGACTCGTAGAACTCCTCCGACCTTTCGAGGTCTTCGACTTCGAGGACGACCTCGAATATACCGGTTATTCCCTCTCCCTCGCTGTCTTTCGCTCCTATCTCGACACAGTGCCCGTCGGGGTCGTAGAAGTAGGCTGACTTCGCCTCGCCGAAGGAGTACTCCGAGACCGAGAGTCCGAGGTCTAAGAGACGTGACAGCCACGATCCGTACTCCTCTGTCGGAGTCGAGAGTGCGAAATGCGTGTGTACTCCTCCTCTCGGAAGACCCGACGGTCTCCTCAGTACGACTTCGGTACCCCCCGCGTCGAGACTCACGGCTCGGTCGGTCTCGTCGTCGACTTCGAGACCCAGGTTCGTGTAGAACCCCCTTGCCCTCCTCAGATACTTGACTTCGAGACCCAGCCGACTTAGCTCCATACTTGACCTGCGTTATGCAGCACTAACACTAAAACTAAAGGTAACGCGGCTCGTCTGGGAAAGTAGATTGCGACTCGACGACTACATAGAGATAGAGATCGACTCCGACGAGTCCTACGAGAGACGGAGACTCGCCAAAGAGAAGTCGTACGAGATCCTCGACTACCTCACCGAGTCGAAGAACCGTTTCGAGGAGGTAGAACAGAGCGGCTCGCTCTTCGGAAGCACGTCTCCTTCGGTATTCGTCGGCAGGTCGAACTACCCGCGTGTCTCGGCGGGTCTCCTCTCTCCGGTCGCCGAGGAAGAAGACGCCTCGGAGTTCTCCGAGAGTCAGGACTGGTACGAACGCGGTCTGGGTATCGACAACGTCCTTCAGTACCGCACCGGACTCCTCAACTCCGACACCAGACTCGACGTAGAGGCGAGAGGCGGATTCGTCGACGTACAGCAGGAGGTCGCACTCGCCGACCGTCCCGTCGATGTCGAGATACAGCTCGACGACACCCCCGACTTCGATGTCTCACTCGACCAGATTGCGACTCCCACAGGACCCAGAGCGACAGCCGACGAGGCGGAGCTTACCGAGAACCCTCACGTGCCCCGAAGCGTCGAGAAGGTATTCGGAGACGACGACTGGAAGGCGGAGGACGCGATGACGTATCTCTACGACAAGGGCTTCGACGTCTACGAGATAGACGACATACTCTCGGCGGGTGCTCTCGGGCAGTCTGACGAGAGGAAGCTCGTCCCTACGAGATGGTCGATAACCGCGGTCGACGACGCCGTCGGCAGCCACATACGACACGAGATCAAGACCAACCCGTCGGTCGACTCCACGTATGTCTGGGAGAACACCTACATGGGAAACCGTTACTGGGTGATACTCTCGCCGGGGCAGTGGGAGTTCGAGCTAGTCGAGATAAAGAGTCCCGGGAGTATCTGGAACCCGTCCCCCGACGGAGACGTCTACATGGCGAGCGCACACGAGGGATACGACGGAAGGACGACCTACGTCGACGAGACCGCGGGGGCGTACTACGCCTCACGCATCGGGGCTCTCGACTATCTCCGGTCGGTCGGACGACAGGCAAAATGTCTCGTAATACGTGAGGTCACCGACGATTACTGGGCTCCCGTCGGAGTCTGGCAGATACGTGAGAGCGTCCGGAATGCTTTCGAGGACGAGAGCGGAGTCGCTGAGACCTTCCCCGAAGCAATAGATAAGGTTGTCTCGCGTCTCCCCGTCTCGACCGACCGTCTCAGACGTAAGTCGACTATGGTCTCGGGGCTCCAGACGAGTCTCGACGACTTCTTCTAGTTTTAGTTTTAGATGATCTCGTCTACTGCGTCGCTCAGGGCGTCGAGCCCCTTCTCGAAGTCCCACTCCCCTCCGTCGCCCGTGTAGTTCGAGACCGCGATCACCGCCGAGACTTCGACGTCTCTGAGGTAACAGACCTGTGCGACACCGGCGGTCTCCATGTCCTCGACGACCGCGCCCGTCCTCTCACGTATCTCGCGCGCAGTCCTGTCGTTCGCCGAGACTGACGAGACGGTGGCTACGGCTCCCGATCCGTCTGTCTCGACGTTGACGGGCGAGAGGTCGTACTCGTTGTATCTCCCCGGTGCTGTCTCGAAACCGAGGTCTTCCATGCCGTGGAACTCGTCGCTTGTGAGACCCAGGTCGGCGTGTACTGCACGCGTTCCCATAACTACGTCGCCGACCTCGACAGCCGTGTCTCGGAAGGCACCGCCTATACCTGCGTCTACGACCTTCTCGATGTCGTACCTTTCGAGAGCCAACGTTACCGACGCCGCGGCGTTACTCCTCCCTATTCCCGTTACGACGACCAGGCTGTCGCCACACGAGTAGACCGGACGTCCGAGCACCTCGTCGACGGCTTCGGCTTCTCTTTCTCCTAAGACCGCCTCGGCTTCCTCCTCCATCGCTACACATACGAGTCTGTCTGCCATCCGTAACCGTCTTAACTCCTCCAGACCTTGTTTCTTTACGGTGATAATATCTCCGACTCCTCCCCTTCTCACTCCCAGAAACAGACAGAAGACAGCCGTGTCGACGCCGACACAGACGTTGACGCCGACGCCGACGGTCAGATCGACGACGCCCACGTCCTCGAACTCCTAGAGCCCTCAGTAAGGGACTGGTGGGTCGACGAGTTCGGCGAGTACACAGATATCAACAACGGCTACTTCACACCGCCCCAGAAGGAAGCTGTCCCCCTGATACACGAGGGGGAGAACGCACTCATAGCGTCGCCGACGGGCAGCGGAAAATGTGTTACTCCCGATACCCCACTCTTAGTAGACGAAGACGGTGAGAGCCGGGTACTCAGAGCCTCGGATCTCCTCGACAAGACCGAGACTAAGGTAGCCGACGTCGACCACGACGGTGAGCTACACACGAGTAGCATAAGCTCCTACTCTCTCACAGACGACGGCGAGATAGAGACGAAGGACGCACTCGTCTACTCCGAGACCTACTCGGGAGACGTATACCGGCTCAAGACCGTCTATGGAAGGGAGGTCGAGCTAACACCCGACCATCCTCTTCTCGTCGAGACCCGCGACGGCTCCGAGTGGAGACGAGCCGAGGAGGTCGATGAAGGGGACAGGATCGGTGTCCCGAGGCGTATAGATCTACCAGAGGAGACACAGACACCCCACCTCGAAACCGCCGTCCGAAAGCTCAGACAGAGATTCGAAGACGCCGTCACGTCTGACGAGTCGGAGAGTCTCAAAATACGTCTGCGGGAAGCCGATGGAGTCTCCGACTTATCTGAGAAGGATCTGAGACGTCTCCTGTGTCTCGCGCGCCTTACTATTACCGAGGCTGCCGAGACTCTCTCAGTGAGTCCTGCTACCGTACACAGACGTGTCACGTCACCTGAGAGCTTTGACGACGATGACCTGGGTCTTCTGAGACTGATAGAGGAGAGGTTCGAGCCTCTGGGTGAGACGGAGGTTGCCGTCGTGATGAACAACGGTGCTGTTTCGAGGTTCGAGTACCCCGAGACGGTAGACGCCGAGGTCGCGAGACTCGCTGCTTTCGTCCTCGCCGAGGGGTTCATAGGCGACTACGACAGGAGCGGCATGGTATCTGTCTCCCAGAGTAAGAGAACCGATCTTCTCGAAGAGGTAAGACGTACTGCGGAGGAGAGGTTCGGTGTCGTCTTCGAACTCAAGGAGGGTAGCTCTAAGGACTACGCAGTAAACGACTCGGCTTTCGCTGTCTTCTTCTCAGAGCTCCTAGACATAGACACGGGAGAGGGAAGGGAAGTCGATCTACCCGACTGGATTCTCAACGCTCCGAGAGACGTCAAGAGGGCTTTCGTCTCGACCTTCCTCTCACTCGAAGCCGAGGTCAGAAACGACGAGGTACGTCTGACACAGGCTAACGAGATGAAGATAGAACAGATCAACTACCTCCTGATGTCGTTCGGGATACTCGCGTCACGCCGAACTGTCTCGAAACGCGCCACTAACTCCGGGATGGAGAAGAGGGAGTACACGACCTTAACCGTCAGACGGAAGCAGAGTCTCCGGCGTCTCGTCTCTGAGTTCGACATACGCCATCCCAACACAGCCTCAGCCGAGAGACACGCAGTAGGCGACGGCTCGGGATACATAACACAGAGAGGCTTGGACAAGCTGGATTCGGCTCTCGACTCTCCCCCCGACGGCACAGACCCCGACCTTGAGGAAACTGTGGGGGAGATGCGTGACTCGAACGTTGTCTGGCTCGAAGTCACGGAGAAGGAGACCGTCGACTACGACGGCGAGATAATCGATCTCAACGTCCCGGATCTCCACAACTTCGTCGGTGGTTCGGGAGGGATGTACCTACACAACACTCTCGCCTCCTTTACATCGATCATAAACGAGCTATTCAGGAAGAGCAAGGAAGACGAACTCGAAAACTCGGTCTACTGTCTCTACGTCTCGCCCCTCAAGAGCCTCGCCAACGACATACATCGGAACCTCGAAGTTCCTCTTGAGGGCATAGACGAGGTCGCGCGTGAGAACGGACACGACCCCGCCGAGATACGCCACGCTATACGCCACGGAGACACGAGCGACTACGAGCGTCAGAAGATGCTCGACGAGACTCCCCATATCCTCAACACGACCCCAGAGACCCTCGGGATACTCCTCAACTCGCCCAAGTTCCGTGAGAAGCTCAGGACTGTCGAGTACGTCATAGTCGACGAGATACATTCGCTCGCCGACAACAAGCGGGGCGTCCATCTCTCTGTCTCTCTCGAACGTCTCGAAAACCTGTGTGAGACTTCACCGACACGTATAGGCTGTTCGGCGACAGTCGAGCCTCTCGAAGACATCGCCGACTTCCTCGTGGGATACGACGAGGCGGGAGGCGAACCGCGCGATTCGACCGTCGTCGACACACGTTTCGTACGTGACTTCGACATACAGCTCCGGTGTCCGACCGACGACCTCATACACACACCCAACGACGAGATACAGGACGCCTTCTACCAACAGCTACACTCGATGGTACAGGATCACGACAACACTCTGATATTCACGAATACGCGGTCGGGCGCGGAGAGGGTTCTGCACAACCTACGTGACAGGTTCGACGTCTACGACGACTCGAACTCGGGCTGCCACCACGGCTCGGTCGGAAAGGAGGGGAGAAAACAGATCGAGGAGGATCTTAAGTCGGGCGACATCGACTTCGTGACCTCGTCTACGTCTCTCGAACTCGGCGTCGACATGCCCCATCTCGACTTAGTCGTTCAGGTCGGCTCGCCGAAGTCGGTAGCGGGTCTCCTTCAGCGCATAGGAAGGGCGGGACACTCCCTCGGAGAGACAGTCGAGGGACGTGTGATAGCACTCGACCGCGACGAACTCGTAGAGTGTGCGGTGATGCTCAAGAAGGCGGAGGAGGGCTTCGTCGACCGCGTCTTCGTTCCCGAGAAGCCACAGGACGTCCTCGCTCAGCACGTCTACGGAATGGCGATCAACTCAGTCCGCCCCGAGCGCGAGGTCGTCGAGACGGTAAGAAGGGCATACCCCTACCGCAACTACAAACGTGACGACTGGGAGTCTCTGATGAGGTACCTCACTGCCGACTACGAGGGGATGGAAGACCGCTCGATATACGCCAAGGTCTGGAGGGACGAGAACGATGACGGCACCACGGTGATAGGCAAACGCGGAAAGATGGCGCGTGTCATCTACATGACCAACATAGGCACTATACCCGACTCGTTCACGATCGACGTCTTCGTGAGAGGAACCGACGAGTGGGTCGGCGACCTCGACGAGGGGTACCTCGACAACCTCGACAAGGGCGACGTCTTCGTTCTGGGAGGACAGAACTACGAGTTCAAGTACCGCAGGGGATCGAAGGTCTACGTCGATCCCACGACTGCCTCGCCGACAGTCCCTTCGTGGTTCTCCGAGCGTCTTCCGCTGTCGTACGACCTCGGACGTGAGATACTCAGGTTCAAACGCCAGACTGTCGAACGCCTACACGACGAAGACGCTGACGCGCGCGACTGGCTCTCGTCGTACCCCATTGACCCGAACTCGGTCGAGAGCATACTCCGTATATTCGACGAACAGCTACGTTACGCGAGCGAACTCAGCGTCTCGACCGACGAACGTTTCGTCGTCGAACAGGTCGTAGACACAGACGCCGGGAGACGTCATTACTACTTCCACTCGAACTACGGGAGGAAGTTCAACGACGGTCTCTCACGGATAGTCGCCCACGAGGCTTCACGCCGCATAGAGACCAACGTCAAGATCTCGGTCGCAGACAACGGCTTCGCTGTCTCGATGCCTATGAACCGGAAGATCGACGTCTACGACGTCATAGACTCCGTGAATCCCGACAACGCCGAAGAGATACTCAGGGACGCACTCGACGGAAGCGAGCTACTCAAACGGTACTTCCGTATAAACGCGACGCGTTCGCTGATGATACTCAAGAACTACAAGGGCAACACCAAGAGCGCTAAGAGACAGCAGGTCTCCTCCGACATGCTGATACATTACGCCGAGGATCTCGACGGTTTCGTCGTATTAGAGGAGACCTACAGGGAGGTCACCGAGGACAAGCTCGACATAGACCACATACAGGACATACTCGGCGAGATACACGACGGCGACGTGGATGTCGTCGGAATCGAGCCCGAGAGTCCGACGCCGATGGCTTTCGGAATCGCGTCACTCGCTGCGAGCGACGTCGTCCTCGCCGAGGACAAGTCGAAGGTCTTAGAGGAGTTCCACGACAGGGTGATGGAGGAGATCGACTAGCTGCGTTTGAGTACCTGAACCCCCTCTCCGACACGTGCCTGGTACGCGCGTGACTCGACACCCTCCTCCCAGAACCCCTCGACGAAAGCCTCCGCTACGTCTGACTTGACGTCCTTGTCACAGACCCCGAGAAGAGACGGTCCTGCCCCGCTTATGGTCACCGCCTCCGCGCCCGCCTTCATCGCCTTCTGGCTCGCGGCGTCGTATCCGTCTATCAGAGGCGACCTCGCGTCTTCGACCACGGGGTCACACATCCCGCTCGCTATAAGCCGTATGTCGTCCTCTAAGACGCCTGCGACTACCTTCGACGCGTTCGCTACAGTCTTGGATCTCTCTCTGAGAGACACAGAAGACGGAAGCGCGTCGCGCGCGTCCCTCGTACTCACGACGACCTCGGGGACTGCTACGACACAGTGGAAATCCGTCTCGAACGACTGAGTTCCGTTGTCGGGGTCTGAGACCGAGAAGCCGCCCTTTATACACGGAGCGACGTTGTCCTTATGCGCCTCGCCGCTCACGACCTTCTCGCCCTGTGCCGCCGCCTCGATAAGCTCGTCGTCGGAGAGGTCGAGACCGTAGAGGTCGTCGAGTGCGACAGCGACCCCCGCCGCCGACGCCGCGCTCGACCCGAGACCGCTGCTCGGACGTACACCCTTGTCGATCTCTATACGTGCCGAGACCCCAAGCTGTCTTGCGACCTCACCTGCTGTGTTCTTCTTGGGGTCCTCGGGTATGAAGCTCGATCCCGCGCCTCTGACCTCTATGCTCGTCTCGTCCGCCTTCTCGACCCGGAGTATGTCGGCGGGCTTGTCGAGTGCGATACCGAAGACATCGAAGCCGCTTCCCAGATTTGCCGAGGTAGCGGGAGCACGGACTTCTACCATAGACGTAGACATGGTCTTGGGTTAGAGGGGACAACGAAAACCGTTTTCGAGTTAGAGTCACAAGACGCGTATATGCCAGCAACCCTAGAGGTGAGATGTGAGAACGACGACTGTGAACTCGACATGTTCGAGCTCCATTATACCTACGGCATGCCCGACGAGACCGGTGTCGACGACTTCACGTGTCCCTACTGTCTCGAAAAGGAGGATCTCACTCGGGTAGAGATAGAGACAGAGACGTAGACTCCTCCACCTCGTCGTAGTCGGGGAACTCGGGCCACTCCGACGCGACCCAGGCGTGCTCGACAGTCATCTCGTCGTCTAAGACGAAGACGGCTGGACGTGGCTCTTCTACTCCTTCCATTCCGTCGAGGTCGTGTACGACGCCGTACTCCTCTGCGATCTCGTTCGAAGGGTCGGAGAAGAGACGCGCGTCGAGGTCGTTGTCGTCTATGAACTTTATGTGCTCGTACGGCGTTGAGATCGAGACACCGACGACCTCGGCTTCGTCTGCCCAGCCTCTCTCTTGGATCTCGTTCCAGATGTATATAGCGGGGAACGAGCCGTCCATCGGATGGAAGACAACCACGACGCCGTCGTCGGACTCCTCGACGACCTCCGACAAAGAGGTGTCCTCCCAGTACTCGTCGTTGACGAGAGGACGCGTGAAGTCGGGCGCAGTCTCTCCTTCTTCTATCCTGTCGGTCTCGGGGAGTTCGACCACGTCGAAGTCAAGCATTTGTCTCACCTCCGTACCTGTCGTCGAGGTACTGTACTATGTTGTCGCTCTCGGCTATCACGACTCCCGAATCCGCCTCGACGAGCACGGGGATGAGACGCGTGTTGGCGACTCTCTTAACGACGTTTCTGTAGCTGTGCATGGGTCTCACGAAACGTGAGTCGTAGTCGACGCCGTACTCGTTGAGCTTTCTCACAGGCGGTACGAGGCGGATGCCCCCGTCCCGAATTCTTCGAATTCGTGTGCGCGCAAATCGAAGATTTGCGAACGACCCTTGAGGTCGGGGAGGAAGCCGACACCTGATGCCACAAACCACGCTACGATGGCAGGCCGACTCCCAGACATATAAGTAACACCAGCCATATATGTGAAACCACAGTAGAATACCGTCGCACCGCCGTCATCAAACTCGACACACCCGAAGGAGCCGACGCTTCCCTTCGAGAGACGGTCGAGCAGTTCAAACACTGCGCCAACACCGCGAGCGACTGGTGCTGGCACGGAGACGACGGATACCATGTCACTTCGAAAGCCAAAGCCGAAGACGCGCTTTACGACGACTTGCGCGACGAAACCGACCTCACCGCGAACCTCGTCCAGAAAGGGATTCGCAGGGCAGTCGAAGCCGTCAAAAGCGGAGTCTCTCGTCTCGAACGTGGCGAGAACACGTCGCAACCGTACTTTTCTGCCGATAGCGCGGTCTATGACAAGCGGAGTGCGACGTTCCACCGCGACCACGTTTCTCTTTCGACCGTAGACGGGCGCGTCGAGTGCGACTACATTCTCCCTGACAACTCGGAGAAACCTCCGACGAAGTACGTCTCCGACGAGGATTTCGAGTTTCGAATGGCGAACTTGCAGTACCGTGACGGTGACTGGTATCTCCACGCCTCAATGCGAAAAGTCGAAGCAGACGACGAAGCGTCTGAATCCGAGTCCAAGCACAGAACAGTCCTTGGTGTGGATTTGGGCGTCAACAACCTCGCCGTTGCTTCGACTGGACGGTTCTGGTCGGCAGACGAGTTCAATCACTGGCGACGAGAGTACGAGAAGCGTCGGGCCTCGCTCCAGCAGTGTGGCTCGCGTCACGCCCACGAAAACATCGAGAGCGTCGGGCAGAAAGAGTACGGGCGGTTCGAGATATACCTGCACACGGTGGCGAACGAACTTATCGAGGAGGCGGTCGATAACAACTGTTCGCACATCGTATTCGAGGATTTGACCCACATTCGGGAGAACATCCCTGAGGCGTCGTGGCAACACGACTGGGCGTTCCGCCGCCTCTACGAGTACGTCGAATACAAAGCCAAAGAACACGGCGTCGAAGCCGTCCAAGTTGACCCGCGAAATACGTCGAAGCGTTGCTCGACGTGTGGGTTTACCCACGACGATAACCGGAACGGGGAGTCGTTCGATTGTCGGCAGTGTGGGTACGAGAACCACGCCGACTACAACGCTTCCAAGAACATCGGTTTGCAGTATCTCCGTC
>JAXIOF010000117.1 GCA_034190545.1 Candidatus Afararchaeum irisae
CCAGTAGTGGGAATCAGTGTCCCAAGTAGGAATCTAGGTAGGTATCTACCATGTCTTTGACCTTCTTCTCTTTTCTATCAGAAGACATCGTCTCCCTACTGCTTTCCTCATCGCTCTGAAACCGATGTCTTATTCGGGTAACCTCCTCAAAGACATCAGATTCAACAATCTGATATTCAGGTACATACTCATTCACATCGGCAACATCGTACTCTCCTTTATACAGCTCATTTTTTAGAACATCGCTCACCTTCTTAGTAGTCCACTCTTCTGATCCATGTACTCGTATTCCCTTCTTATTCAGCTCAAAAGCGACCTGTGGCATCGACCTCTTATTAATATACATCCTAAATATCTCCCGGACTAGATCGGCTTCGTCTTCCTTTATCTCAAGATGTCTATCCTCATCCAGCCTATATCCTAACGGAGGAGTATCATTCGGCCACTTACGATCCTGAGCTAGAGCTTGCATACCCATCTGAGTTCGCTGCTTTATCATCTCCCTCTCAAACTCAGCAGCATTCGCGATATTACGGAAATTAAATCTACCAGCAGCCGTAGTGGTATCTATCTGCTCAGTGACACTGTGTAGTGCTATATCCAGACTACTTAGCTTCTCCTCGAGCTCTACAGCATGTAGAAGGCTCCTAGAGAATCTATCTAGCTTCCAAAATACTACAACATCGAACAGTCTCTCTTCTGCCTTCTCCATCATTTTCTGGAACATGGGGCGGTCAGTGTCTTTTCCACTCTCAGCCTCATCTCTGAAAATATGAGAAACTTCCCACCCCAAATCCTCGCACCTCTCACGGCAGATACGAACCTGTTCTGATAGAGAGTAGCCGAAACGCTGGTTCGTAGAAGAAGTTCTCGCATATATAGCAGCTAAAACAATCTCGTCTTCGTCTGATATCCTGTCATTCGAGAACTGAGAGAGAGTCTGATCTAATCCAGTCATACATCAACACCCCGTTCTAACTCAGTATTCAGATCTTCTCTCAATTCATTCAGCCTTACGCGTATAGTCTCCTTCGTAACGCCGGATACATAGGCTATTTCTCTCTGAGTAGTCTGATCGTCTGAAGCTAAATAGAGTGCTGCTCCTGCGAAACCAGTCGGGCTTTTACCGCTGTTGTTTCCGTCAAATTTAGCAAGAATTTGCTCCGCAGTTTCTCTGGTAGTATTATCATAGCCCAGCTCCTGAGAAAGATAAGGTAGATAATCGACTGGTTCACACAAGTACCATTCTACATCAAACTCTCTGTGTAGCATTTGTGCTACATTTTTGATGTCTGCCTTGGTTGACCCTACCTCTCGAGAAAAAGACGCTAATGGTCTTATCTCGCCGTTCTCACGGGAGCTCAGATATAAAGAAGCTCCTACAACCAATGAAGTTGGACGTCCATCAGTTAAGTTAGCTATAGCAGCCTTCTCATAGATCTTAGCTGCCTTTCCACGAGTATCCTTTGACAACCCTAGCTCATCGGATAGATTATCGAGAATCTCGAGAGATTCAGATATTCTTTCTTCAGTTCCATTAGTAACTGTAGACACTTCCGACCAAGATTTGTCTCGGGTTTTATCAGACGACTCAGGGCTATTACTATCCCTCAAGGTTTCAGTGGAGATGTCATCATAATCTTCAATCACATACCCACATTCATCACAGATAGCGTCCATTCCCGGGATCGATTCATCTAAATTAGCTGATCCACAGTCAGGACAAGATATGTCAAGAGTCATTCTCCTTCCCCTCTTGACCTATACTGTCATCTCCATCTAGTCTTATCGAGTAGCCGTTCTCTTCGATTATGGACTGTAGTTCCTCGGCTAGTTTATCCACAACCTCGTCAATATTACTGAAGATATTAGCTTTCTTCTCCAGAATATTGTCTGGGGTATAATTGGATTCCTTGTAATGAGGGCACTCTTCCCGAGAACAGTTCCGGCACTGAAACTCCCCAGGTATCCTTTCTCCCCTTTCTCGGAGCTCCTCGATGTTTTCATGGTGATCCAGTAGCTCCTCGAGGAGGATATCTGCTACCTGACGGTCTAGGTAATGAACATCACCTGTCTCCAGTTCAGCAGTAAGTACAGGCACATCTTCCCAGAAAGAGTATGCAGCAGCTTGTAGCGGCTTTATCTTCCCAGTCTTCACTTCTATTACAGCTAATCCTTTAGACCCTTCCTCGGCTTTTATCTCGGCTTTGCCGTCATTTATCTCGATGCTCCCATCTATACTGTATCCATCTCGTGGATTTTCCCCACCTACTCTGAAGTTCTCAAACCTGATCTGTAGCTGAACAAGAATTCTCCCCTGTGCTGCACTGTGGAGCGTGTTATACACGGATGTGACCTCTCCGTTATCGTCCTTATAGAAGGGGCAGGTTCTCTGGATTATCTGATCGAGCTGGCTGGGACTGTGTTGACTTAGCAAGTTTTGGATCTCTTCTTCTTGCCTCTTTTTTGTTCTCTGCATAGAATTAATTCCTACGTAGGAACTAATAAGACTTGGTATTAATTCCGTTGAAGGAAGAAAAATTCTTTACTTGAACTGCATCCTCGTGGGAAGCATGGGTGATGACGAGAGACCGGGTAGGAATCCGAGTGTAACTGATGACGAAATCCTTGAGATATTTGAGGAGTCTGACGACCCAGTGCTAGTGGCATCTGAAATTGCAGAACAGTTACCCATCGGCCGTAGGGCTGTCCATAAACGTCTGAAGGATCTCGAAGATAATGGGGTTTTAGAGTCTAAGAAAGTAGGAGGAAGGAGTACAGTTTGGTGGTACATAGGACACACCGATACACCATAGATAAAATTAGATGGTCGTCGAGGCAGTCTACTGAGTATATCTGAAATGATCCATTCCCACAACTCAAATAACACAGTCAAAACAGACGGGGGGAAGCCACGGATAACGGAAATTCCCATAACTCCCGGAGACATTTTA